>JAHWKB010000289.1 GCA_019348115.1 Actinomycetota bacterium
TGGCGCTGGCCCTGTCGGCCGGCGCCTGCGGGATCATCGGCGGCGACGACACGCTCACCGTCACCGCGACCTTCGACGACGTCATCGACCTCGTCCCGCGTGCCGGCGTGCGCGCCGGGGACGTGCCCATCGGCATCGTCACCGACATCGAGCTCACCGACGACGCCGAGGCGCGCGTCACGATGTCGATCGAGCCCGACACGGGCCTCCCCCGCGACGTCATGGCCTCGCTCGCGAAGACGAGCCTCCTCGGCGAGCGCTACGTCGACCTGCGCCCGACCGGCGAGTCGGGCGAGATCCAGGACGGCCAGCACATCGAGGACACCCGCGTCGTCGGCGACTTCGAGGAGCTCGTCGACGCCAGCAACGAGGTGCTCGCGTTCGTCGCGGCCGACCAGCTCTCGGCGGCCGTCACCGTGGGAGCCCAGGCGTTCGGTGGTCGCGGCGGCCTCATCGGCTCGTTCATCGAGAACGTCGAGGGCGTCATCGGCCGCTACGACGAGGACTCCGAGTCGCTCGTGCACCTGATCGAGGCCGTCGACAGCCTGACGGTCGAGATGGCCCCCGACGCCGAGCTCAACGCCGCGGCGCTCGCGACGTTGAACGAGACGGCGGTCGCCCTCGACGCCCAGGACGAACGCCTGATGGACGCGCTCGACGACGTCACCCGGCTCTCCATCGTCGGGGCACGCATCCTCGACGACCACGAGGCGCAGATCGACAACTTCTTCCGGCGTCTCCGCCTGATCCTCCGACAGGTGAACCGCTACCCCGAGGCCCTCGAGCGGATCCTGGTCCTGGGCCCGCGCCACAACCTCCACGTGCCCAACGGGGTCGTGAACGAGGAGGCGCAGGTCTGGCTCGACTTCATCATCTGCGGCTACAACGAGACCGAGGGCGACGTCACCCGCGACTGCACCCCGCCGAACCCCGGTGAGGACAGCGACCCGCCGCCGTTCCAGCCGACGCCGGAGTCCTGCAACGCGAACCACGAGGGCTGCCCCGGGCACGACCCGAACACCGAGCCCACCGACGAGAACCAGGACGGCGACGACGACTCGTCGGCCGCCAGCCACGGCCACGAGCACGGCTCCGCCGCGGGGGGCCCACGATGAGGGGCATCTCCACCCGCGTCGGGATCAACCTCGTGTGGCTGATCGTCTTCAGCGTGGGCGCCATCGTGCTCGCCTTCCTGACCTTCGCGTCGGGCGTCGTCTTCGACGACAGCTACCGCATCTCGGTGCCGATGCCCGAGACCGGCGGCGTCCTGCCGGACCAGGAGGTCACGGTCCTCGGCCGCGCCGTCGGGCAGGTCGAGGAGGTCGAGCTGACGGACGAGGGCGTGCTCATGCACCTCTCGATCCAGGGCGACAAGGTCGTGCCCTCCGAGGCGCGCGTGCAGGTGCTGCGCCGCTCCCCCATCGGTGAGCAGGCCGTCGACTTCCAGCCCGAGGAGCCGGGCTGGGAGCCCGCCGAGCGCGGGGCCACGGTCACGCCGACCGAGGCCGTCGTCCCGGCCGAGGTGCCGTTCCTGCTCGAGCAGACGGTCGAGCTCTTCCGCGCGATCGCGCCGGAGGACGTCACGACCTTCTTCGAGGAGCTCGCGCTCGCGGTCGACGACCGCGGCCAGACCTTGAAGCAGCTCGGTCGCGACAGCCGCGACCTCAACGCCACCCTCGTGGCCGGCATCCCCGAGTTCGAGCGCGCGATCGAGTCGAGCACGATCGTGCTCGACACGCTGCAGGAGCACCGCTTCGCGCTCGCCGACGTGTTCGTCAACGGTGCCGACCTCACCGAGGTGTTCGCCGAGCAGCAGCCGACGATCGACCGGCTCCTGACGACCGGGAACCGGGCGCTCGTGCAGGGCGACGCGTTCATCCGCAACGAGCGGGCGAACTTCACCTGCCTGACCCGCGACTTCACCGACGTCAACGAGATGCTGCTCGGCCCCAGCACGCACACGGGGGTGAACGCGGGGCGCTACGAGTCCAAGCTCGACGAGGCCGAGCACGCGCTCATGCGCGCCCACTGGTTCTTCCAGGACGGCTTCGACGTCCTCACCCAGTGGGACCCGCTGACGGGCGCCCCGTGGCAGCGGATCCTGATGGTCGGTCCCCCGGAGGAGGGCCGCGCCTACCCGCAGAAGCGCGCGACCCCTGCGACGACCCCGGGCGCCGCCTGTCAGAGCCGGTTCTTCGGCACGGGGGTCAACGCGGTCCGCCAGGACGACCCGCAGCCCCCGGACGAGACCTCCCCCGGCATCGACTACGCCCCGCTCGTCGCGCAGCAGGGCGGCAGCGACGTCGACCCGCCCCCCGGCGGCGACGCCCGCGGCGGCTCCGGTCCCCTGCCGGCGACGGGTGGCGGGCTCGCGCTCCTCGGGCCGATCGTCCTCGGCACGGCGCTGTGGCTCCGGCGGAGGTCGTGATGGTCGAGGACACCACCACGACGTCGCCTGGGCCGACGAACGGCGGCGCGGCGCCGACCCGTCCCGATGACGTGGACGCCGCGACCACCGGCAAGCCGGACGACGGCGCCGAGCGGGCACCCCGCCGCGCGCGACGCTGGTGGGTGCTGCCGTGGCTCGTCGCGGCGGTGGCGGTGCTGGTCGCGATGGCGACGACGTCCCAGTGGCTCGCGTTGCGCGCCGAGGACCAGACCCGCCAGCAGGTGCTGCGTGCAGCCGAGGAGTTCGTCGTCGCGCTCACCACCTGGGACGCCTCCGACGGGCTCCAGGACACCCGCGACGAGCTCCGCGCCGCCGGCACGGGCACGTTCCTGACCGAGGTCGACGAGCTCTTCGGCGGGAGCTTCGGGGAGGAGCTCGAGGAGGTCGAGGCCGTCAGCACGGGCGACGTCCAGGACGTGTTCGTGCAGCGCATCCAGGAGGACGAGGCGATCGCCCTCGGCGTGGTGGTGCAGGAGGTCAGCACGAACCTCACCGACACGCCCAGCCGCACGGTGCGGTCCGCCCGCATGACCCTGACCCGTGAGGGTGACCGCTGGCTGGTCTCGAGCGTGCAGCTCCTCGCCGACGACGTCGAGGGCGCCGCGCCCGCCGAG
>JAHWKB010000290.1 GCA_019348115.1 Actinomycetota bacterium
CCGACCGTCCGCGTCCGCTCGAGGAGCCACGCCCACACGAGCCCGCCGAGCGCGGCGGCGGCCACGAGCGAGATCCGCAGCGTGGCGACGTGGAAGAGCGTGTACCCGAGGGTGCTGGCCGCCACGGCTACGAGGGTGCGCCGCCGCGACGTGATCCGACCGTTCGCGGCCGCCCCGACCGCCGGCTGGAACGCCCCGCGCCAGTAGACCTCCTCGAGCGGTGCGGTGAGGAGACCCGAGAGGATCAGCCGCGGGATCAGCGCGGTCTCGTTCGTGCGCTCGTAGATGCCGCGCGCCGTCTCGCCGATGGCCGGCAGGAGCGAGTCGCCGATGTCGAAGACGACGTGGCTGACGACCACGTGGACGACGCCGACGCCGGCGGCGAAGACCGCCTGTCCCGGCGTGACGGCGAAGGGCGGCAGGCTGCCGGGGGGACAGGCGGCGCGCGCCCACAGGCCGAACGCGCCGGTGACGAGCCCGCCCACGACCACGGTGGGGAAGAACGGGAGCGACTCCACGTTGAACGCGATCGCCCACGTCGCGGCGAGCGCGACGAAGCCGATGGCCAGGCGCCGTTGGAGCGGCATCAGTTGAGCTTGGCGCGGGCGCGGATCGCCATGCGGCTGATCTCGGCGAGGTCCGGGGCGTCGCCGGGGGCGTCCTCGACGTAGGCCTCGAAGGCGTCGGCGGCGTCCCGGTAGCGACCGAGGTGGAACAGCAGCTCACCGCGCGCACGGTGGTCGTCGACCGGCGCGGCCGGCAGCAGCTGCTTCAGCTCGACGGTCCAGAGCGCGTCCGTCAGCCGCCCGGCGGTGGTGTAGTCACGGGTGAGGTTGTTGAGGATGCGGCGGACGACCGCCGGCGGGCTCGAGGGCCGCAGCATCGCACGGGTGAACTCCGCCTGGCCGCCGGTCCCGATCCGGACGAGGTCGGCCAGCTCCCGCTCTCCCAGGATGCGTCCGCCGGCGAAGGGATCGACCACGACGATGCGGTCCCCGCCGTCGATGCCGGCGACGACGTGGCCGGGGAGCGCGATCGGGAAGACCCGCAGCCGGAGCCGGCGGGCCACCGCGACCCACAGGACGGTCAGGGTGACCGGCAGGCCGCGCCGGCGCCGCAGCACCTCGTCGAGGAGGGCGTCGTCCGGGTCGCGTTCCCCGTCGGCGTGACCGGCGAACCCGAGCTCGCGTCCGAGGTGGAACGCGAGCGCGTCGGCGACGAGCTCGGCCTCCTCGTCGTCCTCCGGCAGGCGACCGGCGGACAGGAGGCTGTCGGCGAAGGCGTCGATGCGGAGCAGGCTCGCGTCCACGTCCAGGTCCGGGTGGGCCTCCGCGGCGATCAGGAGCGCGGCCTCCGCCAGGTCGGCCTCGGGGCGACGGACGAGCGTCGCGAGGCGGGTGCGGGTGTCGGCGCTCATGCGCGGGAGGCTACCGAGCCCCTCGGGGCCCCTGGGTAGGCTCGACCGTCCGTCCCCGCAGGAGGATCCGTGACCGGTCCCGTCCAGCTCGACCGCTCCTCCCTCGGGGACGGGGCGGTCGTCGTCGTGCGCATGGACCGTCCCGAGGCGCGGAACGCCATGGACACGTCGATGCTGTCGGCGCTGGTGGACGTGCTCGCCGACGCCGCCGCCGATCCGTCGGTCCTCGGTCTCCTCCTGACCGGCACGGGCGGGGTGTTCTCGGCGGGGGCGGACGTGCGCGAGGAGCTGGCCGACGACGGTCGCCGGCGCATGGAGCTGTTCACGACCTTCTACGAGACGCTGACGCACTTCCCGCGTCCGACGGCGGCCGCCGTGGAGGGACCGGCCATCGGCGGCGGCGCCGAGGCGGCGGCGGCCTGCGACGTCCGCGTCGCCGCGCGATCGGCGCGTTTCCGCTTCCCCGGCGCGATCTACGGTATCCCGGTGGGCGCTGCCCGGACCGTCGGGCTGGTGGGGCTCGGCACCGCGAAGGACTGGGTCCTGTCGAGCCGCGACGTCGACGCGGAGGAGGCGCACGCCGTCGGCTTCGTCCAGCGCCTCGTCGACGACGGCGAGGCCGAGGACGGCGCGCTCGCGTGGCTCACGGCGGCCGGCTCCCGTGACGTCGACACGGTCTCGCTCCTGAAGCGCACCTTCAACGACTTCGCCGGGCTCGGGGACCGCGTCGCGTACGAGAACGACGCGCTGCGCACCCAGGCCGAGACCGGACGGCTCCCCGACCCCGACCTCGACCTCCCACGCACCGTGCGGCCGCGCCGGCGGTGACGACGGCCGTCGCGCTCTTCATCCGCGCCGTGATGCACGGGCGCGACGGGTTCGTCCCGGCCGTCCTCGTCGCGGCCCTGGAGGGAACCGGTGCCGGCGCGGTCCGCACGCACCTCACGACCGGCAACGTCACGCTGGTCACGACCGACGTCGACGCGGTCGTGGATGTCGCCGAGCGGTCGATCCGGGAGATGGCCGGCGACCGCCACGAGGTGTTCGTCCGCACGCGGGACGAGCTCGACGGACTCCTCGCCGCGGATCCGTTCGCCGGGGCGCCGCCGGGGTTCGGCGCGGGCGGGGAGGTGACGTTCGCGCGCTCGCCCCTCCCGCCGCTGGACCTCCCGATCACCTCGCCGCGTGGGGACCACGTGGTGTTCGCCGCGACCAGACGCGAGCTGTTCACCGCCACGCGGGTCGTCGACGGCCACACGTCGGGGCCGGGGGGACGGCTCGAGCGCCTCGTCGACCAGCCGCTCACGACGCGGGGGCTCGGGACCGTGGAGCGCGTGGCTGCGTCGCTCCGTTCGCTGCCTGACCGGCCAGGCGGGCGGATCGGCGTCGGGGACTAGGCTCGCGACCCCGATACGTCCCGGCCAGGAGCCGTCCCATGACCCCCACCGAGCGCCCGGACCGCAACCTCGCCATCGAGCTGGTGCGCACCACCGAGGCGGCGGCGCTCGCGGCGGCGCGGTGGCAGGGCCGGGGTGCCAAGGAGGACGGCGACCAGGCCGCCGTCGACGCCATGCGCCAGGTGCTGGCGACCGTCGACATGGACGGCACGGTGATCATCGGCGAGGGCGAGAAGGACGAGGCGC
>JAHWKB010000291.1 GCA_019348115.1 Actinomycetota bacterium
GCGTTCGTCACCTCGTCCCCGCGGATCTCGTCCTCGACGTCCTCGCCGTCGAGGTAGGTGCGCCGGTCACGACGGTCGATGGACGCGGCCCGGGCGATGTCGGCGCACGCCTCGGGGTCCTCGAGGTCGACGCGGGCGCGGAGGCACGCGAGCGTGACCGCGCGGTAGAGCGCACCGGTGTCGAGGTGCGCGACGCCGAGCGCGTCCGCGACCAGGCCGGCGACCGTCGACTTGCCGCTGCCGGCCGGTCCGTCGATGGCGACGACGGGCCCGCCCAGGCCGGTCGCGGGCGCAGGCGACGCGGAGCTCGGGTGGTCGGTCGGCACGTGCGCTCTTCCTGGTGGCTGGCCCGCAGCCTACGTGCGCGTGCCGAGCACCTCCACGCGCCCCCCGAGCGCCGCGAGATCGTCCAGGAAGCTCGGGTACGAGGTCGCGACCGCGGAGAACCCGGAGATCTCGACCGGGCCGGTCGCGATCGTGCCGGCGATCGCGGCGGTCATCGCGATGCGGTGGTCCCCGGCGGCGTCGACGGTCCCGGGCTGGGGGCGCTGCCCCCCGGGGACGACGTAGCCGTCCGGGCGCTCCTCGAAGCGCATGCCGAGGGCACGGAAGGCGGCGGCGACGGTGGCGATGCGGTCGGACTCCTTGACCCGGAGCTCGGCGGCGTCGCGGACCTCGAGCCCGTCCCGGCTGCGGGCGCCGGCGAGCGCGAGGACCGGCAGCTCGTCGAGAGCGTCGACGACGGTCACGCCGTCGAGGACGCTCCCGGTGAGCTCGCTCGCCTCGACACGGACGTCGGCGACGGGCTCGCCGGCGCGGGGCTCGGCGTCGACGACCGTGACGCTCGCGCCGAGGGCGCGGAGCGCGGCGACGATGCCGAACCGCGTGGGGTTGGCGTTGAGGCCGGTGATGGTGACGGCCCCCTCCCCGATCGCGCCCGCGACCATCCAGAACGCCCCGCTCGACGGGTCCCCGGTCACCGCGATCGGCGCGGCGGAGAGCGGCCCTGGCGTGAGCGTGACCTCCTCGCGGCCATCCGCGTGGGCGGTGGTCTCGACGGGGAGCCCGAGGTGGGTGAGCATCCGCTCGGTGTGGTCGCGGCTCCGGAGCGGGCTCACGACGGTGGTCGGTCCCGCGGCGGCGAGGCCGGCGAGGAGGACGCAGGACTTCACCTGCGCGCTGGCGACGGGGCTGTCGTAGCGGATGCCCCGGAGGGAGCCGCCGCGGACGACGAGCGGCGGCACGGTCACGCCGGCGCGGGCGTCGATCCGCGCCCCCATGGCCTCCAGCGGACGCCGCACGCGGTCGACGGGTCGCCGGCGCAGCGAGGCGTCGCCGGTCAGGACGCTGACGCCGTCGATGCCGGCGGCGACGCCGGCGAGGAGCCGCAGCGACGTCCCGGAGTTGCCGCAGTCGAGGACGTCGACCGGCTCCCCGACGGGGCCGTGGACGTGGCCCGTCAGCGCGCCGCCGGGATCGGGAGCGAGCTCGACCTCGGCGCCCATGGCGCGCAGCGCCCCGGCGGTGGCCGCCACGTCGCCGCTCGGTGCGAGCCCGGACACCTCGACGCGCGTGCCGACCAGCGCGCCGAGGAGCAGCGCCCGGTGGCTGAGGGACTTGTCCCCCGGTACCCGCACGGTGCCCGAGAGCGGACCCGGGTGGACGCGGACGTGGTCGACGGTCATCTCGGCTCCAGGTGGGCGCGGATCCCGCGCTCGCCCAGCAGGGCCAGCGCACGCTCGGCGGTGTCGTCGCCGGCGACCGCGACCAGGAGGGCACCCTGGGCGGTGGCGCTCGCGTGCCGCATCGCGAGGTCCTCGATGTTGAGGCCGGCCTCGCCGAGGGCGGTCGTGACCTCCGCGAGGACGCCGGGCCGGTCGGTGACGGGGATCACGAGGTCCACGAGGCGACCGACGCGCTCCTTCCCCGGTAGGAGCCCCCGCGCCACGCGGGCGCGGTCGAGGAAGGCACGGAGCTCGTCCCACTCCCCCGCGTCGACCTGGTCGCGGACCGTCCGCAGCCGGACGAGGAAGCCGTCGAGCGCCTCGAGGACCGCCGTGCGGTTCTGGGCGAGGATGCCGACCCACAGGTCGGGATCCGAGCCGGCGACGCGGGTGGCGTCGCGGAAGCCGCCGGCCGCGACGGTCAGGACGGCGTGCCCGGTGCGCTCCGCGGCGTCCGCGGCCTCGTCCATGAGCGTGGAGGCCAGGACCTGCGGCAGGTGGCTCGCGATGGCGACGAGGCGGTCGTGGAGGCCCGGCTCGACGGCGAGGACCCGGGCTCCGAGCGCGCGCAGGAACGCGGACAGCTCCTCGAACGCGCGCGCGTCCGACCCCGCCGTCGGGGTCAGGATCCACGTCGCGCCCTGGAAGAGACTGCCATCAGCGGCGTCCACCCCGCGCTTCTCGCTCCCGGCCATGGGGTGGCCGCCGATGAACCGGGCAGCGGCACTCGCGGGCGCACCCGGGTCCCTTGACGGCGCTTCCGTGCCGGTTCTCGCCCCTTCCGGGCCGCGACCCTCAACCTCCAGGAGAACCTGAGACTTCACCGATCCGACGTCGGTGACGACCGTCCGGGGGCCGATCGCGCCCGCGATGTCATGGAAGATGCTCCCAGTGACGCCCACCGGCGTGCAGAGGATCACGAGTTCGGCGTCCGCGACGGCCGCGGTGACGTCGGGCTCGTGCCGGTCGCCGATGCCGAGCGCACGGGCACGCGCCAGGGTGTCCGGGTCCCGGTCGCACACGATCACCTCGACCACCCCGGGCACGGCCGCGGCCGCGAGGGCGACGGAGCCGCCGACGAGGCCGCAGCCGACGACGGCGACGCGGCCGAAGGGCGAGGTGGCGTCGCTCACTCCGGCAGGTCCGTGCGCAGCTGGCGGGCGCCGTGCAGGTAGGGGTGGCGGAGCTCCCGGGGTCCGCGCCCGGTGTAGGCGTGGACCAGGATGCGCACGCACCGCTCGATGCCGCCGACGATGTCGAGCTCCCGGGCGCACAGGAGGGGCACGTGGGTGATGCCGGCGGCGCGGGCCGCCTCGGCCGGGAAGCCGCAGTGCA
>JAHWKB010000292.1 GCA_019348115.1 Actinomycetota bacterium
TCGTTCGGTGCGGGTCGCGACCTCATCGGGCGGTCTCCGTCTCGAGCGAGCTGTGCCTTCGGAGGGACGTCGTCGATGCGGGGGTGGCGGGAACGCGGTGCCGTTCGATGAAGGCGTCCAGGTCCGTGACGTCGATGCGACGCGTGCGACCGATCCGGATGCTGGGCAGATGGCCGTCGGCGAGCAGCTCGTAGACCTTCGACCGGGACAGGCCGATCATCTCGGCCGCCTCGACGACGGTAATGAGCCGGGTTCGGGTGATGTCCATGGGCGGTTCTCCCGGTGCGCCTTGCCGGACGCGGCTGCGTCCGGGCCGCGGGTTCGTCCGCGACGTCCGTCACCGTCCAGAGGCGGCTCACGCGGGACTCACAGCTCGGCTCACAGCAGCGCTCCGGTCGCTCACAGCAGCCGGAACCGGCTCACAGACGGCGGCTCACACGGCCTGCGTCGTTGGGACCGCGAACAGACCGGCGGGTTCCTGCTGCTGCTTATCTGCTGCTTATCGTCCTCGGACGCCCGCGGACGGTCGCGGACTCCACGGACTCGGCGCTCACGTTCCCGCAGGTCAGCCGCGTGAAGCCTGGACGTCGGCGTGTGCGGTGGACGCGCCCTGGGCAACTCTTAACCGGCAGGTTCGGGGTTCGAGTCCCTGGCGGCGCACAGCACGAGGACCGGCCCTTGCGGCCGGTCCTCGTCGTTTCCACGACTCACACGGTCTCGGGCTGGCGCGCGAGGCCCGAGCCGGACGGCGACAGCACCGCAGCCCGCATCCGCACCTCGAAGCAGGACCCGGTCGGCTGGTTCGGTCGGTAGCGGACCTCGGCCCCGTTCGCCTGGGTGAGCAGGCGGACGATGGCGAGGCCGAGCCCGGTCCCGGTCGCGGTCCGGCGGTCGCCGGTGCTCGCCTGGGTGAAGCGATCGAACAGCTGCGGGACGAACTCCGGCGGCACACCGGGTCCCTCGTCGACGACGCGCAGGACGACGTGGGCGGGCCCGTCCGGCGCGGCCTCGATCCGTGCCCGGCCGTCGCCGTACTTCATGGCGTTGGTGACGAGGTTGGTGACGACGTGGCCGAGGTGACCCTCGTCGATCCAGCCGTGCGTGCCCGGTGCGACCTGGATGTCGACCTCGCCGGCGAGATCGAGGTCGTCCAGCACCGAGCCCAGGAGCGCCTCGAGGTCCACCGCGGACGGGACGGCGCCCACCTGCCCGGAGCTCGCGCGGGAGTACACGAGCAGGTCGTCCACGAGCCCGAGCATCCGGCGGGCGTTGCGGCGGATGGCCACCACGCCGCGCTCGCGGTGGCGCTGCGGCACGCCGGGGCGCTCGAGGAGGTGCGAGAAGCCGAGGATCGGCGTCAGCGGGGTACGCAGCTCGTGCGAGACCATCGACAGGAAGTCGTCGCGGACCTGCCCGGCCACCCGCAGCGCCTCCGCGGCGAGCTCCTGCTCGGACAGGGCCTCCTGGAGCTGGGCGTGGTCGAGGCTGCGGTCGACGGCCGCGGCGATCACCTCGGCCGACATGCGGATGGCGTCGGCCTCGGCCGTCGAGAAACTGCGCTCCCCCGTCACGTGCGCGAAGCCGACGAAGCCCCACCACCCGTCGCGCGTGACGATCGGCGCGACGAGGAGCGAACGGGCGCTGACCGCCGCGAGGAGCCCCTGCTCGGACTCGGGGAACGACGACGCGTCCCCGACGATCATCCCGCCGGCGCTCAGCACGTCGATCCACCGCTCGAAGCCGGCCGCGCGGATCGGGATGTCGTGCATCGCCTCCATGTGGATCGAGGCGTCCACGCCCTCGGCGACCCACTCGTGGAGGTAGTCGGCCACGAGGTCGTCCTCGCCCGGGGCCACCCCGAACACGAACACGCGCTCGACATCCGCCCCGAGGCCGATGGTCTCCAGGGCCGGGGCGATCGCGGCCTCCCAGTCGGCCTCCCGGAGGAGCGTCGAGGCGGCCGACGCGGCGGACTGGAGGATGAGGTCACGCCGGCGGAGCTCCTCCTCGATGCGGTGGCGCTCCGTGACGTCGACGATGAGGCCCTCGATCCCCCGCGCACGGCCCGTGGGGTCGTGGACGACCTGGGCACTGAGCGAGACGTGGGAGACGCCGCCGTCCCGGCCGCCGGCGCGCGCGAGCCGGACCTGCTGCCCCGTCACGGCCCCGTCCTCGGCGAGCCGGCGCCGGAACTCGACCGCGTCGTCCGGGTGCAGCACACGGGTCAGGTCGCCGTCCGTCTGTTCGCGTGCCTCCTCCAGGCTGTCGAAGCCCAGGAGGCGCAGCGCGGCGGCGTTCGCCATCTCGACCTCGCCTCGGAGCGAGGTGCGCATGAGGCCCTCCTGGAGGCGGTCGACCGTGCGGCGGTACTCCGCCTCGACCAGCACCGCCCGTCGGCGGACCGTGTCGAGACGCAGCACGAGCGCCACGGCGACGACGGCCGAGAGGACGATCAGCCCCACGAGCAACCACGGCAGCCGCGAGACGTCCGGGTCGGCACGGTGGAGCCGCGCCTCGTCGATGGTGATGGCGAGCCGCCACGGGGTGCCCGCCACCGGGGCGGCGGCGACGACGTCGCCCTCCTCCCGCAGGGTCTCGCCCGGCGCCGGCAGCTCCATGGCCGGCGCGTCGGACGACGGGAGGCTGCGGCTGGGGGGCGCGTGGACGAGCGCGGCGACGCCCGCCTCGTCGACGAGCGCGACCTCGGCGCCGAGCGTGGACGCCAGTCCCTTCAGGTACCAGTCCACGGCCGTCTCGCCGACGGCCAGCGAGGCGGCGACGTGCCGACCGGGGAGGTAGGGCAGCGAGACGCTGATCATGTCGGCGCGGTCCGCGTCGTCCGTCCCCGCGACGCGTGGCCCGCCCATGGCCTGCGATCGCTCGGCGGCCTCGATGTGGAGCGCACGGTCCTCGATGCCCCAGCTGGCGATGACCTCGAGGTCGTCGTCGAGGACCGTGGCCGACGAGAACCCGGATGCCCGGGCGTACGCGGCGAGCTCCGCCTCCGACGGGTCGGGACCGAGCGACGCCGCCGCCCGGCGGATCCAGGACACGC
>JAHWKB010000012.1:0-15300 GCA_019348115.1 Actinomycetota bacterium
GGTGACCCGTTCAAGGACACCTCCGGCCCGGCGATGAACATCCTCATCAAGGTGATGACCATCGTCAGCCTGGTCTTCGCGCCCGCGTTCCTCTAGGACGCGAGCCGCATCCCTACGACCGAGGGCCGCCCGCGAGGGCGGCCCTCGCCGCGTCCCGGCCCCCCTCGCGCGAATTTGCATCGACTCGGTTCGGCTGAGGCGAAAGAAGTCGATGCAAACTCCGGGTCAGGGGTGGACGGTGAGGGGGAAGCCGTGGGCCTCGGCGGCGGCACGGAGACGGTCCTCGAGGGCGGCGCGCTCGTCGGGGCGGAGGCCCCAGGTGGCCTGGAGCGCGAGCGGGCGGGCGCGCCGCCGGACGTGGACGGACACGCCGGCGTCGGCCCGGCGGGACCAGTCGACCTCGATGCGCTCCACCGATGCCCACAGCACGCGGTGTCTGCGCAGGCCCTCGGTCACCTCGAAGCCGTCCTGGTCGAGCCGCAGCGACGCCCGACGGCTCGCGAGCCCGACGCCGGCGAGGAGGGGGACCACCAGGAGGTCCCAGGCGAGGCGGCCGTCCGCGACGAGGAGGACGAGGTCGCCGAGCGCCCACATCGCGGCCGCCGCGAACCACACCCAGCTGATGCGGTTGGCCCAGCGGGACTCGAGCTCGAACGCGGCCTCGGACGCCCCGGGCGCCGCGACGATCGTGCTCACCGGTGGCCGAGCGCCACGACGAGCGGGCGCCGGCGGTCGAGCAACGGGTCCGGGCGGACCTCCACCTGCAGGTCCCGGAGCCCGTGCGAGCCGAGGAGGGCCTCGACCTCCTCTTCGGTGGCGTCGGACCGGTAGACGGTCCCGAGGACCGGCTCCTCGACCTCGGCGAGGTCGTCGGTCCCGCGCGTGCAGGAGAAGTAGACCGGGCCGTGGTCGAGGAAGGTCATGAGGTGGGCGAACGTGTCGCGCCACTGGCTCCGCGGCAGGTGGTTGAACGTGCCCGACAGCCACAGGCCCCCGAACGACCGCGGCCGGAACGGCAGGGCGTGCAGCGGGGCGCGGACGAGCGGGTGGCGCGGGAGCAGCATCCTCGCCTCGGTCAGCGCACCCGCCGACAGGTCCACGCCGACCGGGTGCACGCCGATGTCGCGCAGCAGGCGGAGGTCGTTCGCGGGGCCGCAGCCGGCGTCGAGGACGAGGTCGCCCCGCGTCGTGAACGCGGCGAAGCGGCGGATGTCGGCGACGGGACGGCGACGCCGGAGCGTCTCCTGGTACTCGCGTGCGTGCGCGTCGTACGCCGCGACGCTCCTGAGCGTGCGTTCGTCCAGCGCGGTCGCCACGGTCCCACCTCTCTGCCGCCGCGGAGCGTACTTCCAGGGCGCGGAGGCCGCGTCACGTGCCCGCGGGTCGGAGCTCGTCCAGGTCCGCGACGACGTCGAGCACGCGGTCGATGCCGGTGAGCGTCAGGAGGGACCGCGTCCGCTCGCGGCTGCAGCGGATGGCGATGTCCCCAGCGGAGCTCCGGGCGCGCTTGATGGCGCCGATCACGATCGCGAGCCCGAACGAGTCGATGAACTCGACGCGCTCCAGGTCGAGGACGAGCGCGGTGGCGTCGGGCAGCTGGACCTCGATGAGTCGCTGCCGGAGCACCGGCGCGGTGGCGACGTCGAGCGGCCCGGCCGGGGCGACCACGGTCCAGCCGGCGTGGGAGGACTCGGTCACGGACAGCGGCTCCACGGGCTCTCCTGCATCGGGGCACGAGCCCGCGGGGACGCCGCGGGCGGCGCCACCGTAGTCGCCGGGCCCGCTGGTACCGTCCGCCGCAGCCGAGGGAGGGGACAGCGTGCGGAGCGTCCACCGACCGCTCCTCCGGCTCGCCACCGTGCTGGCCGTCCTCGCCGCGGCGTGCGCGACCGCCGGCGACGACGATGCACCGGACGTCCCCGCCGCCTCGACCGCGCCGTCCGCGTCCGCGTCGACCTCGCCCCCGCCGGAGCCGTCGGCGACACCCGTCGCCGGGGAGCGCCTCCCGGGGGCCCACTGGGTCGACTCGACCGGCCTCCTCACCCACGCCGCGCCGGAGGTGGGGCCGCCCGACACCGTCCTGCCGTTCGTCCATGCGGTCGGCGACTGGCTCGACGCCCACCTCGACGATCTCCAGCGGGGCGGCCCGGGACGCCTCGACGACGTCGCCGTGGACGGGCTGCTGGTGGCGGCCACGGACGAGGAGCTCGCTGTCGTCACCTCCGCCCTCGCCTCGCCCGACGCCCCGGTCGCGAGCGCGCGGTACCGGCTCGACGGCTCCTACGCGGACGCGACCGAGTGGCTCACGGCCACGGTCGAGGTGACCTCCACGACCGGCTCCACCCGCGCGGCCACCATGGTGTTCGTGCCGGGGGACGGCGGGCCTGCCCTGGTCCTGTTCGGTCCGGCGGAGCCGCCCGAGGTGGCGTCGTGACGGGTCCGGCGCGCCGACTGGCGCTGGCGCTGGCGGTGCTGCAGGTCGTCGTGCTCGCGGCTGCGTCGGCGACCGCTGCGCGCCGGTGGGTCGCCGCCCCGCTCGACGGCGACGACGCCTACGTCCTCCTCGTGCTGGGATCGGACGAGGGCCCACCACGGCCCGGCTCGGCGCGCACCGGCCGCGCCGACGGGTTCCACCTCCTCGTCGTCGCACCCGCGCACGACGCGGTCTCCATCCTGTCCTTCCCGCGCGATTCGTACGTCGCCGTGCCGGGGGCGGGACGGACGAAGATCAACGCGAGCCTCGTCCGCGGGCCGGAGACGGCCCTCGCCACGGCCGAGCTCGTCAGCGGGCTCGAGGTGGACGACTGGATCCTCACCGGCTTCCATGGCCTCATCGCGGCGGTCGACGAGCTCGGTGGGGTGACCGTCGACGTCGAGCAGCGGCTGTACGACCCGGTGGGCGCGAGCTCGGATCTGCAGCCCGGCGTCCAGCGGCTCGACGGCTGGCAGGCGCTGACCTACACCCGCGACCGCAAGTCCCGCTCCGACGGCGACATCGGCCGCACCGAGTCGCACGCGCGGCTGCTGCAGGCCGGACACGAGCAGGTCCGGGCCGAGGTGGCCGGCGCCGCGGACCTCATGCGGCTGGTGAGCCTGATCCGGCGGCACACCGAGAGCAGCATCCCGGCCGACCGGCTGGTCCGGTTGACGGCGCTCGCGCTCGAGATCCCGCCGGCGCAGGTCGTCCGACAGGTCGTGCCGGGCAGGATCGGGAGCGCCGGCGGCGCCTCGGTCATCCACCTCACGCCCGCGGCCGAGGCCTTGTTCGCCCAGCTCCGCCTCACGGGCCGCCTCGCCGCCGGCGACGCCGCGTCCTGATGGACCCGCGCCAGGTCCTCGAGCTCGTGGCCCGCACGTCCGCCTCCGGCGGGGCGGGGGGGTCGGCGGCGGAGTCGGAAGGGGACCCCGGCGTCACCGACCAGCACCTCGTGCACCTCACGAAGGTGCCGGCCCGGCGCGCACGGACGGTCCCGCTCCCGGACGACCTCCCGCCGGTCCTCCGGGGCCGTCTCGAGCTCGCCGGCATCACCGAGCTCTACACCCACCAGGCGCGGTCGCTGGCGCTCGCCCGGGAGGGACGCAGCTTCGTCGTCGCGACCGGGACCGCGTCGGGGAAGTCGCTCTGCTACCAGCTCCCCGTGCTCGAGACCCTCCTCGCCGACGACAAGGCGACCGCGCTCTACCTCGGACCCACCAAGGCGCTCACGCGGGACCAGCTGCGGGCGCTGCGTGACCTCAAGCTCCCGCAGCTCCGGGCCGCGGTCGTCGACGGCGACACGCCCCGCGAGGAGCGCGACGCGATCAAGCGCACGGCCAACTGGGTCCTCACCAACCCCGACCTCCTCCACCACAGCCTCCTCCCCGACCACCGGCACTGGGGCGACTTCCTCCACCGGCTGCGGTGGGTGGTCGTCGACGAGAGCCACGCCGCGCGCGGCGTCTTCGGCTCGCACATCGCGCTGATCCTGCGGCGGCTCCGGCGGCTGTGCGAGCGCTACAGCGCCGACCCGCGCTTCGTGCTCACCAGCGCCACCATCGGCAACCCCGGCGAGCACGCCGCGACCCTCACCGGCGTCGCGGTCGAGGAGGTGGTCGAGGACGGCTCGCCGCGGGGCGCGCTCGACCTCGGGCTGTGGCAGCCGCCGTTCACCGACCCCGACGAGGGCATCCGCCGCTCCCTCCTCCGCGAGACCGGCGACCTGCTCGCGTCGTTCGTGGGCGGTGAGGTGCAGACGCTGGTGTTCACGAAGTCGCGCAAGGCGGCGGAGCTCGTCGCGCTGTTCGCCCGCGAGCGCCTCGGGGACTCGCCGCTGGCCGACGCGGTCCGCAGCTACCGCGCCGGCTACCTCCCCGAGGAGCGGCGCGAGCTCGAGCAGCAGCTCCGCGACGGGCGGCTCGTCGGCGTCGCCGCGACCGAGGCGCTGGAGCTCGGCATCGACGTGAGCGGGCTCGACGCCGTCCTCCTCGCCGGCTACCCCGGGACGGCGGCGTCGTTCTGGCAACGGCTCGGTCGCGCCGGCCGCTCCGGCGGCGAGGCCGTCGGGGTGCTCGTCGCCGCGGACGACCCGCTCGACCAGTACCTCGTCCACCACCCGGAGGAGCTCCTCGGCCGTCCACCGGAGCACGCGATCGTCGACCCCACGAACCCGTACCTCCTCGGTCCCCACCTGTGGTGCGCGTGCCAGGAGCAGCCGCTGTCGGCCGAGGAGGCGGTCGCGTGGTTCGGGGACGACGCGCCGGGCCTGCTCGAGGACGGCGTGGACCGCGGCTACCTGCGGGCACGGGGCGAGCGGTGGTACTGGACGAGCCGGCGGCGGGCGGCCGCGATGGTCGACATCCGGTCCTCGGGCGAGGAGGACGTGCGCATCGTCGACGTCGGGACGGGGGCGCTGATCGGCGACGTCGACGGCTCGCGCGCCCGGTCGCAGGTGCACACGGGCGCGGTCTACCTCCACCAGGGCGAGCAGTACGAGATCGCCGAGCTCGACCTCGAGCGCGGCATCGCGACCGCCACGCGGGCACCCCACATCCACCACGCGACGCGCGCGCGGTCCGACACCGACGTGCGCGTGCTCGAGGTGCTCGAGACGCGACCGTGGGGCGAGATCGAGACCGGCCTCGCCAAGGTGCAGGTCACGGTCACCGTCACCGGCTACGACGTTCTCCGCCCCGGCACCGGCGAGGTCCTCGACCGGGTGCCCCTCGACCTCCCCCCGACCGAGCTCACGACCGTCGCCGTCTACTACGCGGTCCCGGAACACCTGCTCGACGACGAGGCCTCGCTCGCCCCGGCGCGCGTCCCGGGAGCGCTGCACGCGGCCGAGCACGCCGCCATCGGGCTGCTGCCGCTGATCGCACTGTGTGACCGCTGGGACATCGGCGGGCTCTCCACGGCCCTGCACCCCGACACGGGACGACCGAGCGTGTTCGTCTACGACGGCTACGCCGGCGGCGCCGGGCTCGCCGAGCGGTCCTACCGGCGGCTCGCCGAGCACCTCGGCGCGACCCGGACGGCCATCGCGGACTGCGGCTGCCGGTCGGGCTGCCCGTCCTGCGTGCAGTCACCGAAGTGCGGCAACGGCAACGAGCCCCTCGACAAGGCGGGCGCCGTCGCCGTGCTGGACCTCCTGCTGCGCCGCGCCCCCGACGCCCCCTGAGCCGAGCCGACGGGGAGGCCCCCTCAGGGCTCGTGGCTCGTCGACGTGCTGCGGGGGGCGTTCGTGACGAGCTCGTTGCCGACATCGGTCACCCGGTACATCGACTGGCAGGCGGGACAGACGAGGTAGTCCGTCGTCCGACGGAACGGGATGTGGTCCTCGCCCACCACGACCTCGCGATCGTCGACCACGGCGTCCACGAGCTGCTCACCGCATCGGCACCGGACATCCCGGTAGACCCCGGGGGTGTGCTCGTCAGACATCGTGCTCCCGTTGCCAGCGTCGGATGTGGAACGCGAACGTGAGCAGGATCATGCCACCCGCGACGGGGCGCAGGAGCCGCACCTGGTCCAGCTGCTCCTGCGTCGTGATCGACACGCCCCCCGGCACCCAGGTCCCGCCGGCGGGCCCGCCGGCCGACGCGTCGTTCGCGTGCGGCACCACGTCCCCGTAGTCGAGCGCCCCGAGGGCCTGGTCCTCGCCGTAGAAGCGCTCCTCCTCGACCGGCTCCTGCGGGGCCGGCGCGGCGGCACCGTCCCCGTCCACCTCGGCCACGGGAGCGTCGGCCGTCGTGCCGCCGTCGACCGGCGTGGCGGTGGAGCCGGCGGGTGCGTCGCCGCGGCCGGCTGCGGGGGCGTCGCCGGCGCCGGAGGTGCCGCCCTGCTCGCCGTCACCGGGGGCCGCGCCGTCCCCGGACGTGTCGGTCCCGCCCGTGGGCTCCGGCTCGTCGGCGGGGCTCGGCGAGGGTGGCGGAGGCGGCGGCTCCGTGACGCGGCCGGCCGTGGTCGACGACACCGTGGCGAGATCGGGCTCACGGTCCGCGCAGGGGGCGGCCGGCCCGCCGCCGCTCCGGCCGTCGCCCCGCAGGGTCACGACCCGCCACTGGTAGGAGCCCTCGTCGAGGTCGCGGTCGACGAACCGGGACGCGTCGGCGGCGGCCTCGCCGGCCGCGGCCCACGACCCGCCGTCCGTGCGACGCTCGATGCGGTAGGCGGCGACGTCCGGCTCCGGCGAGCGGCCCCAGGTGAGGACCGCGTCGCGGCCGTCGATCGCGACCCGCACCGCCGACGCCGGCGCGGCCGGGGCCGACGCCAGGAACGGCGTGCCGGAGCCGGAGCCTCCGCCGTCGACCGCGACCTGGAGGTACCACCGTCCGTTGCAGCCCGGCCCGGCACCGAACGGTGCGGTCGTCGCCGGGTCGTAGACCCGGCCTCCCCACAGCGACTCGGCGGACCCGCACCCCGAGATGCACGACAGCGAGACGCTGTCCGACCCGGGGGCGGCCGCGGAGCCGTTCTGGGACAGGCGGACCTCGACACGCGTGACGTCGGGATCGATCACGTCACGGGTGACCCGCGTGCGGAGCTCGACCGGCGAGCTCACGACGGCGTCCTGCCCCGGAGAGACGAGCACGGCCCGTGCGGCGGCCGAGGCGGTCGCCGGGAGCAGCAGCACCGTCACGAGGACGGCCGCCAAGAGGGAGATCCTGGTGGTCACGCGGGGTCCGGCTCCTGGTCGCGACACGCGACGTGCGTCGCAGCGGTCCCCCACCCCAACGAGCGGGACGGGCGCAGGTTGCAGGAGACCCTGGACCGCGCGCGGACGCAAACAGGTCACCGGCCCGCCTGGAGGTGGCTCACGCCCCGCGGGGACCGGGATCGAGCCACGACCGCTCCTCCGGCCGGCCGGGCCGTACGAGGACGGGAACGCCGGCGGCACGCCAGTCGCGCACGACGTCCCCGAGCCAGGCCAGGGACGCGGCGTCCAGGCCCTCGCCGGCGCCGTCGAGGAGCACGACGCGGGGTCCCGTCGCCACCGCCCGGAGGACGGCCAGGACCCGGCGCTCCCCGCCCGAGAGCACGCCGGCGGGGCCGTCCCCGCGGCCGGCGAGGAGCGGGCTCGAGGCGAGGAGGTCGTCGGCCCGCCGGACGCTCGTGACCGCGGCGAGGTGGTCGCGCACGGACACGTCGGGAGCCACGACCGCGTCGGAGACGGATGCGAGGCCGGCGCGGACACGACCGGCGGTCCCGCGGCGGTCGATGCGACGGCCGTCGAGCGTGATGCGGTCGCGGCGGTCCCGGCGGTCGAGGAGGCCGGCGACGGCGGCGGCGGGGACCTCGACGGCGTCCCCGCGGTCGGCGACGACGTCGAGCAGCCCGTCCGGGAGGTGGAGGCGGGCGACGAACCTCACGTGCCCCCTCCCGCGTCGATCGCCACGACCCGGTCGGCGAACGTCGCGGCCTCGGCTCGGTGCTCCACCACCAGCACCGCGGCCCCGGCAACGGCCAGCCCCTGCACGAACCGTCCCACGAGGTCGACGTCGAGGGCCGCGGCCGGCTCGTCGAGGAGCGCCACCGCCGGCCGTCGGGCGGCCAGCCGGACCAGCTGTCCGCCGGCGGGCGTGCCAGCGACATCCCCCAGGACGTGGCGGGCCCACCGTTCGGCCGCGGCCGCGCCGGCCGGGTCCTCGCTCGTCGACCGCGCCACGAGGGCCGCGTCGTCGAGGTCCACCGCCGGCGGGCGCTGCCACGTCCGTCCCACGCCGGCGCGGGCCCGCGCCAGCGCCCCGGCGGGGGGAGCGTCGCCGCCGAGGACGATCGCGCCGTCGTCGGGCAGCTGGCCGGCGACGCGGGCCAGGAGCGTGGACTTGCCGGCCCCGTTGGGACCGGACAGGAGGACGACCTCGCCCGGCTCGACGCGCAGCGTGACGGTCCCGCCCGGCAGCCGGGCACCGCGCACCGCGAGCGCGACCCGCCGGGACGGCCCGGGGGGCCGCTCGGGATCGGCCTGGTCCGTGTCGTCAGCGGTGGCGTCCGCGCCGTCGGTCGGATGCCGGGGCCGCAGCAGTGGACGCCCGCGCCGGAGGACGAGGACGGCCAGGCCAGCGATGCCGGTGGCGAGCAGCACCGGACCGTCGCCCACCACGGGCGCGAGCGGCCAGACGACGCTCGGCGCCCACAGGAGGAGCGCCCCCAGCAGCGGACCGAGCGGGGCCCGCCCACCCAGCAGCGCCGCGAGCGCCAGCGCCGCCGACAGCCCGAGCCCGTAGGCGTCCGGGGCCACGGAGCCGACGAGGAACGACTGGAGCGCACCGGCGAGGCCGAGGACGGCGCCGGCGATCGCACCGGCCACCGCCGTGTCGACCACGGGCCGGCGTCCGAGGCTGGCCGCCAGCGGCGGGGACGCGATGGCGACGGCGGCCCGGGCACCGCGTCGGCTCCCGGCCTCGTGCGTGACCACGAGCGCCCCGGCGCCGAGCAGCAGCAGCGCAGCCGCGAGGTCGCCCCGGTCGGAGCCGGTCAGGAGCGGGACCGCGTGGAAGCCGGCGACGCCCCCGGCCGCGGACCAGGACCGGAGGAGGGCGACGACGGCCCCACCGAGCGCCAGCGAGGTCAGCGCGCCGGCGGTCCGCCCGACCCTCCCGGCGATGGCGGCGTTCGTCGCGGAGACGACCGACCCCGCCGCGGTGCCCGTGAGGAGGCCCAGGACCGGCGGAAGCTCCAGCAGCGCCGCCAGCACCCCGCCGAGGTACGCCCCGGCGCCGACGCCGGCCCCGGTCGCCAGGTCGACGGCACCGACGCGGCCGACGAGGAACCAGGCCCCCGCCGCGGCGACGGCGTACCCGACCAGCCGGTTGGCTCCGAGGACGACCGGGAGCGGGGCCGCGACGACCACGACGGCGAGCGCGACGAGCGTGCCGGCGGCGATCGCGGCCGCCGGTGTCCCGGCGCGTCGGCTCACCACGCGCGCCCCCGAGCCCGGTGGACGTCCGGACCCCGGAGGACGAGCACCGCGATCACCACGAGCGCGACCGCCACGTCCCCGCCGGGCGCCGGCCACACCGACTGCGCCGACGCCTCGGCCAGCCCCAGCACCAACCCGGCGGGGAGCGCCCACGCCGGCCCCCCACGCCCCAGGAGCGCGGCCGCCGCCACGCCGCGCACCGTCAGGCCCGCACCCTGGGAGACGCCCGCGAACGTCACGGGGGCGATGAGCAGCCCTGCGAGCACGGTCACCCCGCCGGCGACGGCGAACGCCGTGGTGGTGACGCGCAGGGGCGCAACGCCGGCGAGCTCGGCCGCCCGCGCGGATCCCCCGACGAGACGGAGCTGACGGCCCCAGCGGCTCCATCGCACGGCGGCCCCCAGCAGCGCGGCGGCGGGCAGCCCGAGGAGGAGGGCGGCCGTGACCGCCGGCTCGAGCGTGCCGAGCGGCGGGAGGTCGAGGACCGGGGCGGGCCGCACCGTCCGGGTCCCGAGCGTGCGCGCGACGACCGCCTCGATGACCGCGCCAGCGACGGCGAGACCGACGAGCACGTGGAGGCCGGGGGGCAGCCGGCGGAGGAGGGCGGGGACGAGCACCGCGGACGTCGCCGCACCGACGGCCACGGCGACGACGGTCGCCCCCAGCGGGCCCATGCCGGTGATCGCCTCCACGGAGAGCACGAGGTGGACGAGCACGCCGGCGACGAGGAGCTGCCCGATCGCGAGGTGCAGCGTGCGCGTCGCGACGGCGACCGTCGCCACCGCCGCGCCGACGAGCGCGTAGACAGCGCCGAGCGCGAGCCCGGTCGTGAGCGTGATCGCGAGCGCGCTCACCGGTCCGTCCCGGGGTGCCCCACCGGGCCCGGTGGCGGGAGCGGCGGGACGTAGCGGGGGACGTCGTCCCGCCGTGCCTCGAGGAGCGAGCGGAGGAGGGCGCCGGCGGGGCCGGCGAGCGCCTCGGCGGGCAGGAACTCGGCGCTGACCTGCGCCTGCCAGAAGCGCCGCTGGGCGTCGGCGTCGAGCCGGGGGTCGGCGTCGTACACGACCGCGAGCGCGGCGAACCGGGCGACGTAGAGGTCCTCGGCCGTGTAGGCCTCGCGGTCGGCGAGGTCGTAGACCCGGAGGACGCCGTCGGTCTCCACCTCCGGCAGGGTCCGGGCGACGGCGGCCGGCTCACGGCTGTCGGCCCGCTGGACGGCGTCGGCTGCGACCATCACGGCGTCGTAGGCCGCGGCCGCCGCGACCGGCAGGTCGATCACGAGCGTGTCGAGGCCGGGGAGGGCGCCGATGCCGTGGGCGGCGTGGTAGCTCAGCATCCACGAGGTCAGCCGCGCCCCGAACCACTCCTGCCGGAACGGGAACGCCAGCACCACGCCCTCGGATGCCGCGCCCGTGAGCGTGCGGTACTCGGCCACGAACGAGCTCGCCGGGACCGCGATCTGGACGTCCCATCCGAGCTCGCGCACGGCCAGCGTCGCGCGGGCGGTCGCTGGCGGCGGACCCCACAGGAGGACGGCGTCCGCGTCCGGGGCGCGCCGGCGCAGCTGCGCCACCGCGGGACCGAGCTGGCTCGCCTCGCCGTCGGCCTCGGCCACGACCGCGACGTCGAGGTCGGTGCGGTCGAAGCCCTGCCGGAGCGCGGCGCCGGCCGCGGCCCCCTCCACCGGGTCGACGACGAGCACCGCGACCGCATCGGCGCGCCGGACGTCCGTCAGCCAGCTGCCGAGACGCTCCGCCTGTGCCGCCGCGGACGGGACGGTCCGCGCCACGAACGTGGACGCCTCGTCGAGGTCGCCGGCGAAGGCGGTCGGCAGGAGCGCGGGCACGTCCCGCCGGCTCAACGGCGACCGCGGTCCGGTGAGGACGCCCGCGGTCTCGGGCCCGATCACGGCGGACACGCGGTGGACCTCGGCCAGGTCCGCGAGCTGGCCCGGGAGATCGACGAGCGAGGCGTCGTCGACGACGACGAGCTCGACGTCCTCGCCGAGGAGGCCGCCGCGCCGGTTGAGCTCCGCGACGGCGAGCTCGGCGCCGTTCGCGACCTCGTGGCCGAGGAACGCGCGCGGGCCCGTCAGAGGAGCGAGCACACCCAGGCGCACGTGGCCCGGTGCGCCCGTGCCGCAGGCCGCCAGGGCGCCGGCGACGACCAGCGCGAGGACGGCGGAGCGGCGGGCGGCGGGCACCGCCGGATCGTAGGCCTCGAGGGCCCCGTGCGGTCAGACCGTCAGGCGGTCCGCTGCTGCTCCCAGCTCCCCGGCGGGAGCGTCTCGGCGAGCTCGGCGCGGATGATGATCCGCTGGCGGGCCGACCCCTTCGGGTGGCAGCTCGTGAGCGTCAGGCTCGGCGCGGCCGTCGGGGCGATGACCTTCCAGTCCTTCGGGTCGGTGATGCACGCCCCGAGCGGCCCGGCGTCGCCCTCGCCGATGTTCCTGCAGCGGTCGCTGGCCGGCTCGGCGGTCACCACGTAGCGGTGGTCGCCGACGGGGGTGACGAGCCAGATGACGCTCCCGACCGGGAGCTCGTCGATGCGGTTGAACGGCTTGCCGTACGTCGTCCGGTGACCGGCGATCGCGACGTTGCCGTCCTGACCGGGGAGCGGCGTGTTGGGGTAGTGGCCGGCGCCGGCGCGCAGCGCCGCCGGCGAGGTGCCCTCGACGACCAGCGTCTCGACGCCGATGTCCGGGATGACGATCTTCGTGAGCGCGGCACCGCTCTGCCCGCGGACGGAGTCCTCCCACTCGTCGAAGTCCTGGACCTCGATGGCGACGAACTCGTCCTGGAGGCGGTCCTGGATGACCTGCTCGGTGTAGACGTCCGTGAAGAAGGGGTAGGCGAACATGCCGGCGCCGGAGACGAACAGCACGGCCACGAGCACGTTCAGGACGACGTGGCCCACGGGGCGGCGCCGGAGCGCGTCGAGGAGGAAGCCGCCGGACGAGGCGCGGCCGGACGGACGCGGGCCGTCCCACGCGAAGGTGGGCCGGTCCTCTGGGCTCGGACGGTCGGGAAGGTCCCCGGTCATCGGTGCGTTTCCTCTTCAGGGCGACGGTCTGCCGGCTCCAGCGCCCGCGGTCGGGGGCCGATACACCCAACGAGCGGGCGCGCGGGGGGTTCCGGACGGGACCTGGCCGCGCGGAGGGTACGCCACCTCCTTCCGCCCCACCCCCGGCCAGCTCGTCCCCCCCGCACCCCGAACGAGGCGCTCCCTGTGACCGACGACGGCAACGCCCGCGCCGCGGCCCTCCGCGCCCTGGTGGACAACGTCGAGCGCGTCGTGACCGGCAAGCGGACGGTGGTCGAGCTCGCGGTCGTCACGCTCGCCGCCGGCGGCCATCTCCTCCTCGAGGACGTCCCCGGCGTCGGCAAGACCGTCCTCGCGCGCTCGATCGCGAGGTCGATCGACGGTGCCTTCGCGCGGGTGCAGGGTGCGCCGGATCTGCTGCCCGCGGACGTGACCGGCTCGTCGGTGTGGGACCAGCACCTCGAGGCCTTCCGGTTCGTCCCCGGCCCGGTCTTCGCCAACGTGCTGCTCGTCGACGAGCTCAACCGGACCACCCCCCGGTCGCAGGCGGCCCTCCTCGAGGCGATGGAGGAGGGGCAGGTCTCGGTCGACGGGAGCACCCACCTGCTGCCGCGTCCGCACGTCGTCATCGCGACCCAGAACCCGCTCGAGCACGTCGGCACGTTCCCGCTGCCCGAGTCGCAGCTCGACCGGTTCACCGTCGCCACGTCCCTGGGCTACCCCGATCCGTCGCAGGAGTCGGCGATCGTGCGCGCGCAGGTGCGCCGGCACCCCCTCGACGACCTGCAGCCGGTCCTCACCACCGCCGCCGTCGCGGAGCTGCAGCGCTCCGTCCGCGAGGTCCACGTGGCCGACGGGCTCGTGGACTACGCCGTCCGGCTCGCCACGGCGACCCGGACCCACCCCGACGTCGAGCTCGGCGCGTCGCCCCGGGCGAGCGTCCAGCTGGTCCACGCGTGCCAGGCGCTCGCGGCCCTGCGCGGCCGCGACTTCGTGCTCCCCGACGACGTGAAGGACCTCGCGCCGGCCGTCCTGTCCCACCGCCTCGTGGTCCGGCGTGGCCTCGGTGGGGACCGTCCCGACCGGCGCCGGATCGTGACCGAGCTCCTGCGGCAGGTCGTGGTCGAGGCGTCCACGTGAGCGCGCTCTCCCTCCCGCGGCGCCGGGCGGCGGGCGTCGGCGCGCGCACGACCATCCCCGCCGGACCCGACGGCTGGGTGCCCCTGGTGCCGACACGGACCCGCGTCACCCGTCGTGCGCTCATCCAGGGGCTCCTCGGCGTGGTGCTCTACGGCGCCGGCGCGAACGTCTCCGCCGGCTGGGTGGTCGCGCTCTCGGCCATCGTGATCGGGAGCCTGCCGTGGGCGTGGTGGAGCGCCCGCCGTGCCGTCCGCACGCTCGCGGTCCGGCGCGAGCTCCCCCCGACCGTCACCGCCGGCCGGCCCACGGCCGTCTCCCTCGAGGTCCGGGCGCACACCGCCGCGATGGCGGTCGTGGCCGACGACCTCACGGACACGGTCGGCGTCGCCACCGGGCTCGGGTCCGGGGCGCGGCTGACCGCCACCGTCACGCTCGACCGCGGCCGTGGGGTCGCCGGCGAGGTGCGGGTCGCGCTGAGCGACGCCTTCGGCCTCGTCACCGTGCACGCGGCCGGCGTCGTCGGGTCCACGACCGAGGTCCTGCCTGCGGTGCCGACCGTGCGCCGCCCCGCCCACCGGGCCGCCTGGGCGGTCGAGGCCGGCGGGGACGCCCGCCGGCCCGGCGACGGCGTGGACGTGCTCGGCGTCCGGGAGTACCGCCGCGGCGACGCCCTCCGGGCCGTGGCCTGGCGCGCGTCCGCCCGCCGCGACCAGCTCGTCGTGCGCGAGCTCGAGGACCCCGCCCGTCCCCGCGTCCGGGTCGACGTCGCGCCCGGCCCGTGGGAGCCGCGCACCCTGGACCGCGCACTCGAGGTCGTCTGCGGCGTCGCCGACGACGCCGCACGCGCGGGACACCCCACCGAGGTGGCCGTGGACGGCACCGCCGGGCCGTGGTCCCCGTCGCTCCGCCGGCTCCTCGCCGCGGTGCCCCCGCACGCCGGCGCACCGGCGCGTGCGCTCGCTTTGGTCCCGCCCGGCATCGCCGACCTCACCATCGAGGTCGCGCCGGTCGCCGACGGCGTCGCCGTGACCCGCGTCTCCGACGGCGACCGCACCCCGCTGGGGGTCGTCGCCGCGGACGCCACCCTGACCGACGTCGAGGCGTGGCTCGACCGCCAGCTGGCGGCGCGCCCGTGAGCGCCTTCGCGACGATCCGCCGCGTCAACCGGACCACCCGGCCCGAGGGGTCGGTGGTGCTCCGCGCCGCCGTCCTCGGGACGGTCATGCTGGCGGTCGCCGGGACCTGGGCCAGCGGCGCCGCGACCGCCGGCGACGCCCTCGCCGCTCTCGTCCTCCTCCCGGTCGGGGCGTGGGTGTCCTACCGCCGGCGCGAGGACGACAACCTCCTCATCAAGCTCGCCATCACCGTCGGCGCCGGGCTCGCGCTGGCGCGGTTCTTCGGCGACGTCCGCATCGCGGCCACCATCGACGACACCCGCTCGCCGCTGACCGCGCTGTTCCTCGCGGTCCAGGTCCTCCACGGCTTCGATCTACCCCAGCGGCGCGACCTCGGGTTCACGCTCGCCTCGTCGCTGACGCTCGTCGCCCTCGCCGGGGTGTCCACCCACGCCGGCGCCTTCGGGGTCCTCCTGGTCGCCTACGCCGCCCTCGCCGCCGTCGCGATGGCGGGGCTGCAACGCTCCGCCGCGCGGCAGCGCGCCGACGAGATCCAGGCCGAGGACGACCGCGCGCGCTTCTCCGGCGGCGATCCCGAGCAC
>JAHWKB010000012.1:15400-27288 GCA_019348115.1 Actinomycetota bacterium
TCGTGTCGTCGATCGACGTCACGCCCGAGGACGTCCTCCGGACCCGGACGGGTCGGACGCCGGACGACGTCATCGCGACCTACACCGATCTGCCCGGCGATCTGCCGGCGCGGGTGCACGAGCTCGCGGACGAGCTCACCGACGGCCTGACCACGAACTACGAGAAGGCCGAGGCGGTCGAGGCGTGGCTCGGCGCCAACACGAGCTACACGCTCGACGCCCCGCCGGTCCCGCGCGACGTCGACCCGGTGGACCACTTCCTCTTCGAGACGCAGCAGGGATGGTGCGAGCCCATCGCCTCGTCGATGACGGTGCTCCTCCGCAGCGCCGGCGTGCCGGCGCGCTTCGCCACGGGCTTCCAGCCCGGCACGCGCAACCCCATCACGGGCGTCTACGACGTGAAGATGTCCGACGCGCACGCCTGGGTCGAGGTGTGGGTCCCGCACCACGGCTGGGTCGCCTTCGACCCGACCGGCGCCGTCCCGCAGGCGCTCGACGGCTCGGAGCCGCCGACCATCCCGCTGATGGAGCTCGTCCGGTGGGCGGGCAGCTCCGTCGCCGCGCTCGTCCCCGGGTCCATCCGCGACGCCGCGCGGGACGCGGCACGAGCGGTGGCCGCGGCCCCGGTCGCCGCCGGCACGACGGTCCTCGGGCTCCTGGGAGGTACCGCCGGTGCGGTGCTCCTCGCCCGCCGCCGGCGCGAGGCCCGCCGGCGCGCCGAGGGCACCGGCTACGACCGGCTGTCGCGCCTCCTGGCCGAGCACGGCGTGCCGCGCGATCCCTGGCAGACGCCCCGCGAGCACCTCGGTCGCATCCGCCTGCGGCTGCCGACCCTCCCCCGGGCGCCGGTCGACGCGCTGGTCGCGACGGAGGAGTCGCGCCGCTACGCGGGCGGTGCCCCCGTCCCGCCGGAGGACGAGGAGCGCTGGCTCGACGAGGTCCGCTCGGCGCTGTCGGTCTGAGCGAACGGCGGGCCCACCGGCGCCTGGACGGGTGCCCGGCCGGGACGGAGCTCGGCCGCGGCCACGGCGGTCACCCGGCGCGCGGCGAGGCGGGTCACCACGATCGCCGGCACGGCGACGCTCACCTCGACCGCGACCGTCCTGGCGCCGACGGCGCACGTGCACGCCTCGAGCCGGGCGGCCACGGCCGCGGCCGCCCGGGCCGCCTCGCGTGCGGGGTCGCCCGGCGTGCGCCCACGGGGATCGGCGAGCGCGATCGCGGCCAGCGCGGCCGCGTCGGCGGCGGCCTGGGCGCGTGCGGCCGCGACGAGGTACGCGACCGCGTCGACGACGAGCACGAGCACGAGCGCGGCCGTCGCCACCGCGACCCCGAACAGGGGGACGACCGACCCGTCCTCGTCCGCGGCGGCGCGGCGGAGCCCGGCGTTCACGGTCCGATCACCGCCTCCGTGCGCGCGACCGCACGCGCACGGATCGTCGGTCGGAGCGGTCCGACCGTGGACGTCCAGCGGACCTCCACGGTGGCGAGGTCGCCGGCGCGTCGGCCGCGCGGCGAGACGGTGACGGTCACGGGGGTCCCGTCCGCGGCGGCGCGGGCGACCCGGACGATCTCGTCCTCGGACGAGGTCGTGGCCGCCGCCCGGGCTCCCGCCCGGGCGGCCTCGTGGACGAGCAGCACGTCGCGCCCGAAGGCGAGCACGTGGAGGAGCAGCAGCACGAGGAGCAGCACCACCGCCACCCCCATCGCCGCCTCGAGCGTGACCACGCCGGCCTCACGCCCCGACGATGGCCTTGGCCTTGGTGAGCACGGAGCCGAACAGCTCCCAGATGGCGCCGCCGGACGCCCACTTGATGGCGAGTCCGGTGACGGTGGCACCGAGCACGGCGAGGAGGCCGTACTCGGTGACGAGCGAGCCGTCGTCGTCGGCGGCGCGGAGCGCAGCGAGCACGCCCGGCGCGCTCCTGTCGTCGTCGCCGGCGCGGAGCGCAGCGAGCACGCGCGGCGCGCTCCTGTCGTCCGACCGCCAGGGGTGGTGCTGGGACATGCGGGTTCCTTCCGTTCGGTGATCGGCGGGGAAGTCGGGGCGGGCGGCCGGAGACCGCGGGGTCCGGTCCGCATCACCAGCCTCCGGCGTGCGCGAGCCCGTCGGCGACGAGCGGGGCGCCGAGGAGCAGCACGGAGGCGGGGAGCAGACACAGGGCGGTGGGCACCGTGAGCTGGGCGGGGAGCCGCTCGGCGGCGGCGAGGGCGTCGGCGAGGCGCTCGGCACGGAGGTCGGACGCGAGCGCACGGAGCGACGCGGCGGCGGGCGCGCCCCAGCGCCGGGTCGCGGCCAGCACCTCGGCGAGCGGCGCCACCGGGCCGACGGCGGTCTCGTCGGCCCGCCCGAGGTCGGCGGCGAGGGCGAGCCGGTCCAGCGCCGTCCGGTCACCGATGCCGACGCGGCCGACGAGCCGCAGGGCCGCCGAGGTCGAGAGCCCGCCGGCGAGCGCGGTCGCCACGAGGTCGGCGACCTCGTCGAGCGCGGGGTCGGCCGGGTCGGCGACCGGTCGTCGGAGACCGAGGACCACGACGCCGGCGACGACGCCGGCGGTCGGTCCTGCGCCGATCCCGATCACCGCCCCGGCCAGCACGGCCGGCGCGGCGCCCCGTCGGCCGGCCGGGCGGAGCGCCACGGCGCGACGGACGACGCCGGCGACGAGCAGCGCGCCGACGGCGAGGAGCGAGCCCGCGACGGCGAGCACCGCCAGACCCGGTCCCGTGGCGTAGAAGCCGAGGAGGTCGACCCCGAGCAGGCGACCCAGCCCGGGGACGAGCACCACCGGGAGGCACACGAGGCCGACGGCGACGGCGCGGGCCTGCGCGGTGGCGACCCGGACCGCCCGGGCGCGTGCTCGGTCGTCGTCGAGTGCGGCTGCGGCGGCGTCCATCGCGGGCAGGACGGGGGCGCCGACCTCGAGCGCGACGCGGACGGCGCGCTGCACCCGCGCCGGCACGGCACGGAGGTCCCCGACCGGGGCGCCGGCGACCATCCGGCCGCGGAGATCCGCGAGCCCGACGACCGCAGACCGGACACCGGCGCCCGTCACGGCGCGACCTCGCGGACGCGCGGGCCGTCGGGACCGGCGACGACCTCGACGACGGCCGCGACGTGACGACCGCGCGCCGGGGTGCGGTCGAGCGCGACCACGACGTCGAGGGCGCTCGCGAGCTGGGCGCGGGCGGCCGCCTGCGGCAGCCCGGCGAGGAGGGCCATCCCCTCCAGGCGGACGAGCGCGTCCGGCGCGCCGTTGGCGTGCACGGTCGACATCGACCCGTCGTGGCCGGTGTTCATCGCCTGGAGCAGGTCGGCGACCTCGGCGCCGCGCACCTCGCCGACCACCAGCCGGTCCGGGCGCATGCGCAACGCGTTCCGGACCAGCTCGGCGACGGTGGTGCCGCCCGCGCCGTCGGGGCTCGGTGGGAGCACCCGGAGGTGCAGCGAGTGGGGCGCGGGGCGCGACAGCTCGGGCGCGTCCTCGATGACCAGGACCCGGTCGTCGGCGACGTCGGCGAGGAGGCGCGCGAGGAGGGTCGTCTTGCCGACCCCCGCGCGACCGCAGACGACGAGGTTCCGTCGCTCCGCGACCAGCCGGCCCAGGAGCTCGCGCTGCGCCGGCGGGACGGCACCGGACGCCTCGAGCTCGGCCCAGGACGGCACGACGGACGCGACCCGCCGGAGGGTGACGACGGGGTGGTCGGCCAGCGGCGGCAGGAGCGCGTGCAGCCGCAGGCCGCCGGGGAGGACGGCGTCGGCGAACGGCTGGGCACGGTCGAGCCGCGCCCCCAGGGGGCCGAGCACGCGCTCGAGCGTCCGGACGACGTGCTCGTCGTCGCGGAAGGCGACGGGGGCACGGTCGAGCCGCCCGCCGCGGTCGACCCAGACCTCGTCCGGCGCGTTCACCATGACGTCGGTCACGGACGGGTCGCGCAGGAGCGGCTCCAGCGGTCCGAGCCCACCGAGGTCGTCGACCAGCGCCCGGACCAGCGTCGCCCAGCGCGCCGGCGACACGACCACGCCCTCGGCGGCGAGCGCGCGGGCGACCGCGCGGCGGAGCGCCGCGCGGTCGAGCGGGCGTCCCGCGACGTCGCCGTCGTCGAGCACGCGCCGCTCGACGGCCGTGCGGAGGCCGTCCCCCACCGTGTCCACGGCGTCGGTCACGTCAGCGACCACGGCCGCGCTCCGGTGCGACGAGCGGCCGCAGGGACCGCAGGTAGCTCCCGGGGAGCGCCGCCGGGACGCGCTGGAGCAGGCCCGCCCGCGCGACCCGGGCCGAGCGCGGCACGACGATGGCGGGTCGCCCGCCGGCGGCGGCCGCGATCGCGCCCGTCGGCGCACACCCGTCGTCCAGCACCACGGCGACGGCGGCGGGCGAGCGCTCGAGGGCGGCCACCCCGGCCCCGTCGCGGCGCAGGACGAGCACGTCGGTGTCGTCGGCGACACCGACGTCGCGCACCACGACCGCGGCGGCGCCAGCGTCGACGGGCACGTCCGCCGGTGGTGCGGTCGACCGCGCGACGCGGAGGCCGGGGATCCCCGGGACCGGCGAGGCCTCCTCGAACGTCCGCTGCCCCGCGAGCGCGTCGAGGTCCACCGTCCTGCTGGTCCCGGCGGGCACGGTGCCGGAGCTCACCACGAGCGTCGCCCCGTGACGCCAGCTCGCGAGCGCACCGAGCGCCAGGGCCACCGTGGTGGTCCCGACGCCGCCCGAGGCGCCGCCGACGCGGATCGTCTGCTCGTCGGTGGCGACCTGGCGGGTCCGACCGAGGAGCTCGGCGGCGGCCGGGACGAGGCGCTCGCGCTCGTCCGGCCAGGACAGCACCGCGGCAGGCGAGAGCCGCTGGACGGCCAGTGCCACCGCCAGCGCGGCGTCGTCGGCGGCGACGAGCAGCACGGTCGGGACGTCGCCGTGCGGCGGAGGTCCGTCCGCGGCGCGGGCGTCCGCGACGTCCGCGATCCGCAGCCGCGGATGCAGACCGCCGGCGCCGGCGTCGACCGGTTGCCAGCCGAGGACACCCTCGACCCACGCCGCCACCCGCGCAGCATCCGGACGCCCGAGCGCGAGCACGACGGGGAGCGCCTCCAGCCCGTCGGTGACAGGCGACGCGTCGGGCACGGCGGTGGTGGTCGTCACGACAGCTCCTTCGCTGCTCGGTGGCCGACGACGCTACGGAGGCGTGCCGCACGGTCCAGGGCGACGCCGTCCGGCCCTGTGGAGGAAGCCGCCATCGGGTCGCATGCGGCCCTGACTACCCTCGACGCACGGACCGGAGGGCGTGACGCTGGGCAGCCAGGTGCGAGGCCAGGAGGCCGCGGACGACGAGCGCCTCGACGCGCTCGCTCGCGCCGCCGGCGAGCCGTCCCCCGAGCGCTCCGAGACCGAGGAGCGCTACGCCCGCCCCGACGCCGACCGGCTCAACGACGCGATCCTCGCCGAGGTGGCGTCGCGCCGGACGGGCGCGACCGAGGCGGCGTTCTTCGACCTCGACAAGACCATCATCGCCCGGTCGTCGACGCTGGTCATGTCGCGCACCTTCCTGCGCGACGGGCTCATCTCGCCGACGACCGTCCTGAAGAGCCTGTACGCGCAGATCGTCTACCAGCTCGTCGGTGCGGACCACGAGCGCATGGAGCAGATGCGGCACGCCATGCTCGACCTCACCAAGGGGTGGGAGGCCGAGCGCATCCGTCGGCTCGTGCGGGAGACGATGGAGCAGGTGATCTCGCCGCTCGTCTACCAGGAGGCGCTCGACCTGTTCGTCGAGCACCGCCGCGCCGGTCGCGACCTGTGGATCGTGTCGTCCTCCGGGGAGGAGATCGTCGTCCCGTTCGCCGACCACCTCGGCATCACCGACGTCATCGCGACCCGCAGCGGGCTGGACGAGCAGGGCCGCTACGACGGGACGCTCGAGTTCTACGCCTACGCGGGCAACAAGGCGACGGCCATCCGGCAGATCGCCGAGGTCCGCGGCTACGACCTCGCCGCCTCGTACTGCTACTCGGACTCGATCACGGACCTCCCGTTCCTCAACACCGTCGGACACCCGGTGGCGGTGAACCCCGATCGGGAGCTCCGGGCGGCCGCCCAGGCGATGGGCTGGCCCGTCCGCGACTTCGTCTCGCCGGTGACGCTCCGCAGCCGCCTCCCCGACGTGCACCGGCCGTCGAACGAGCTGCTGGTCGGCGCAGCGGGCGCGATGGCCATCGCCCTGGCGGCGTGGCGCTTCGTGCTGCGCGGCGAGGAGTAGCGGGCGACCACTACCCTCCCCCGTCCGTTGACGAGGCTGAGAGGGACGACACGTGGACGAGCCGGTCAGACAGGCGACGCAGGGACGCGAGGAGGCCGTGGCGTCGCTCGCCGATCGCCTCCCGGAGCCGCTGCGCCCGCTCGCCCGGATCGCGTACAACTACCGTTGGTCCTGGCTCCCGGGCGGGCACGACCTGTTCGCCCGCCTCGACCCCGACCGCTGGCAGCGGATCGACCGCAACCCGGTCCGGGCGCTCATCGAGGCCACGCCGGCATCCCTCGCGGAGGCCGCGGCGGACGACGCCTACGTCGCCGAGGTCGAGCGGATCGCGACGGCGCTGGCCGAGGACCTCGCCCGCCCCGCGACGGAGATCGAGCGTGTCGGACCGGACGCGCCGATCGCCTACCTGTGCGCTGAGTTCGGCATCCACCCGTCCCTGCCCATCTACTCGGGTGGGCTCGGGGTGCTCGCCGGCGACATCTGCAAGGAGGCGTCGGACCTCGCGCTGCCGTTCGTGGGCGTGGGGCTCTTCTACCGCCGAGGCTACTTCCACCAGCGCGTCAACCTCGCCGGCTGGCAGCAGGAGTACTGGACCGAGGTCGACCCGGACCTCCTCCCGGCCGCGCCGGTCCTCACCGCCGACGGCACCCCGCTCGAGGTGTCGGTGCCGGTGTGGGACCGCTCCGTGACGCTGCGGGTCTGGCGCGTGGACGTCGGCCGGGTGGCGCTGTTCCTGCTCGACAGCGACGTCGCCGGGAACGATCCCGCCGACCGCTGGATCACCGCGCGCCTGTACGACGCGAACCGCGACGTCCGCCTGGCGCAGTACACCGTGCTCGGCCTCGGTGCGATCCGGGCGCTCCGCGCCATCGGCATCGAGCCGGGGCTGGTGCACCTCAACGAGGGGCACGGCGCGCTCTCGGTGCTGGAGCTCGCGACCGCCGGGGCCGACGGCGACCACGGCGCCGGCACCGACCTCGCGTCGGCCGTCGCCGCCAGCCGCGACCGGGTCGTCTTCACCACCCACACGCCCGTCGCCGCGGGGAACGAGACCTACGAGCCCTGGCGGGTCGTCACCGTCCTGGAACAGCTGCCGCGACGGTTCGGCACGGACCAGAAGGCGCTCCTCTCCCTCGGCCGGGTCGACCCCGACGAGCACGAGTCCGAGGCCGGCATGACACCGCTGGCGCTCCGCGCCGCGCGGCACGTCAACGCCGTGAGCCGTCGCCACGGCGAGGTGGCGCGCGGGATGTGGGCGCCGCTGTTCGGCACGCCGCCCGAGGACACCCCGATCGGGCACGTCACCAACGGGGTGCACCTGCCGACGTGGATGGCTCCGTCCGTGCGCGCGCTCCTCGACCGGCACCTCGGCGAGGACTGGACCCGGCGCGCCGACGACCGCGCGACGTGGGAGCCGGTGCTCGACATCCCCGACGCCGAGCTGTGGGAGGCGCGCCGCGCGGCCCGGCGACGGCTCATCGACTACGTGAAGAACCGCATCGCCACCGACCGGCTCGCCCGCGGGGAGGACATCGCCTACGCCCAGCGGGCCGTGCGTGCCCTCGACCCCGATGCGCTCACCCTCGGTTTCGCCCGTCGGGTCGCCTCCTACAAGCGCCTGTACCTCCTGCGGCACGACGTCGAGCGGGCGCTCGCGCTGCTCGACGGCCCGTCGCCGGTGCAGCTGATGTTCGCCGGCAAGGCGCACCCCGCCGACGACGGCGCGAAGGGCATCCTCCAGTCGATGTTCGACCTCCGCGGCGCCAGCCACGTCGCCGACCGCATCGTCTTCCTCGAGGACTACGGCATGACGAGCGGCTCCATGCTGACCGGCGGCTGCGACGTGTGGCTGAACGTCCCCCGCCCCCCGCTCGAGGCGAGCGGCACCTCGGGGATGAAGTCCGCGCTGTCCGGCGGCCTCAACCTCTCGGTCGCCGACGGGTGGTGGGACGAGGCCTACGACGGCACGAACGGCTGGACCATCTCGGGCGAGCCCGACCACGACCACGCGGCGCAGGACGCGCGACACGCCAACGAGCTCTACGAGCTCCTCGAGCGTCGCGTGCTGCCCCTGTGGAACCAGCGTGACGCCGACGGCGTGCCCGTCGGGTGGTGCCGGATGGTCAAGGCGTCGCTCGTGACGGTGGGGCCGACCTTCTCCGCGACGCGCATGATGCGCGACTACGTGGCGCAGGTCTACACCGGCTGAGCCCGAACGCGACGGCGCCCGTCCGGGAGCGGGCGGGCGCCGGATCGATCCTGTGGCGGGTGGTCAGCCGTCGGTCGACTTCTTGGCCGCCTTCTTCGCCGGCGCCTTCTTCGCGGTCGACTTCGTGGGGCTCTTCTTGGCCGCCTTCTTCGACGACGCCTTCTTGCCGGTGTCGCCCTTCCCGGAGGATCCCTTGCCCGACGCCTCGGCCACCGCCGAGCGGCTCGCCGGGTCCCGGTCCCGCACGGGCTCGCCGTGGTCGTGGTCGTGGGCCTCGCCCTGGTGCTCCGCCTCGAAGTTCTCGTGCGGCAGATGGCTGTGCTCGATGCCCGGGTGGTCGTGCTCGTGCGAGTGCGACCAGGCGAGGTGCTCGAAGCCCTCGTACGTCCGGTTGTGCGTCACGTGCCAGTGCTCGTGGTCGTGCACGAGATCATCGTGACGGTGCTTCTCGAATCCGTCGGTGTTCCCCTCGGCCATGGTGCGGACCTCCATCGGTGCGGTCGCCTCCGACCGTAGGAGGCCCGTCGCGGCGATGGAGGGGCTGCAGCACCCCCGGTGGGACAGGGGTCGGACGACGGCGTCTTCGCTCAGCTGTAGTCGCGGTGGTAGGTCACGCGGCCCGCGTCGTCGAGGGTGAGGAAGGACGCCCGCGGCAGCTCGTTCCAGCGACGACCGCCCGCGGTGTAGGAGATGGTCCACTCGACGGCGACGGCGTTGCCGTCCGCCGACTCGATGACCTGCTTCTCCTGGATGTCGATGTCGTCCTTGCCACCCAGGAAGTCCTTGATGTAGGCGTGGATCAGGAGGTTCCCGCGGTGCGGCGGGTTGTACGGCTCGAGGTAGAGGGCGTCCGCCGTGTACAGCTCGACCAGGTCGGAGACGTCGCCACGTTCCATCATCTCGCTGAGGCGTCCCCAGACCTCGGCTGCGTGCCCCACCTGATCCTCCGTGTCCTGCGTCTCGACGCCCCGCGGGCGTCCCGGCTCCGGGAGGATAGTCAGGTGCGGCCCCGAGGCCGTAACACGACGCCCCCGCCGCTCCCGCGTTCGGTCGACCGGTGCCCACCCCCTAGCCTCCACCCCGCGCCCCCCCGACGCAGATGGAGCCGACGTGTCCGGACCCCCCACGGTCGAAGGCCGCGCCCCCGAGCTGTGGGGGGAGGTCGACGGAGCCACCTTCATCTCGCGGCTCTCGGACGGCGGGACGTGGGACGCCCCGCACGCACAGCTCCTCGGCTACCGCATCACGTCGGTGTCGCCGGGCCGGATCGCCCTCGACTGGGAGGTGCCGGAGGTCCTGCTCAACCCCGCCGGCATCGCCCACGGGGGGTTCCTGGTGGCGCTCCTCGACGACGCCGCGGGGCTGGCCGCCGCGTCCCGGTACCCGCGGTTCGTCCCCCAGCTCACGATCCAGCTGTCCACCGACTTCCTCGGCCCGGTCCCGCCGGGGGCGACCCACCGGGTGGAGGGCACGCTCGTCCGCGGGGGCCGCTCCACCAACGTCGCCGACGCCGTGCTGCGCCGCCCCGACGGCGAGGTGCTGACCCGGTGCACGGGCATCTTCCAGCCGAACCGCGGCGTCATCCCCCGGGAGCACTGGGCGGAGGCGGGCCTCGCCTGAGCGCCCCGGCGTAGCACGTCGGCGCTCGCTGCGGGGCGGCGGATCGCGGAGCCGTCACGTCGTCCACAGGTCTTCCACACGCTGCGGGGACCGGCGGGCGGAACCCCGCCGTCGTCTTGAGGACACCGTCCACCCGGACAGGGAGGAACCCCCAGCCGTCCCCACCCGTCCACAGCGACCGGTGGAAAACCCCGCCGATCGGCGCGCGACCACGCCGCGAACTGTGGAGCCCCTGTGGACGACCGGTGGAGTCGCCTGGGGATACCGGGGGGACCTGTCCACAGGGACCAGGCGGTCATCGCCCGACCGTGTCACCCAGCGTCGACGCGCGGGGCACCGTCCGCGAGCCGTCGGGACGGCGCCCCCCGACCCGCCCCGACGCGCGGCGTCCGGCGGGACGTGCGCGCAGCGTGACACCGGTCCGTCGGGTGGGCCCTCCCGGGGAGGAGTCGCACGTCCCGGCCGCGAACCCTCCTGCTGTCTCCCCGCACGACGCGGCCGACGGGTCCGTCGTGGGAGACACGAGGCGGTGGGTCTGGAGGGGGCCTGCCGCCTCGGCCTGTCCGGAGGTCGGGCAGACTGCGGTCCCCGAACCCCTGACACCGCCCTGACCGGAGCCCCCGTGGCCGACCTCCCCAGCGGGACCACCGTCCCCCCGGACCTCGCCGACGTCGCCGACGCGCTCGTCGCCGGCTTCGACCGCACCCGTGCGGAGCTCGAGTCACTCGTGCGGATCCCCTCGATCAGCGCCTCGGACGCCGAGGCCTGCCGACGGTCCGCGCAGCACACCGCCGAGCTCCTCCGGGCGGCCGGACTCGGCGACGTCCGGCTGCTCGAGATCGAGGGGGCACATCCCTCCGTCTTCGGGAGCTGGCTCGGAGCCGGTGACGACGCCCCGACCGTGCTCCTCTACGCGCACCACGACGTGCAGCCGGTCGGCACGGTGGCGAACTGGTCGTCCGAGCCGTTCACGCCCGAGGAGCGGGACGGCCGGCTCTACGGCCGCGGCGCCGCCGACGACAAGGCGGGCATCCTCGTCCACGTCGCGGCCGTCCGGGCGTGGCTCGAGACGCGCGGTGCGCTGCCGGTGAACGTCAAGGTCATCATCGAGGGGGAGGAGGAGATCGGCTCCCCGCACCTCGGCGCGTTCCTCGACGAGCACGCGGAGACGCTGCGTGCCGACGTCATCGTCCTGACCGACCTGCCCAACTGGAAGGTCGGCTGGCCGGGCCTCACCTACGCGCTCCGCGGGATGGGCGAGCTCGAGGTGACCCTCACCGCGCTGGCGCAGCCGGTCCACTCGGGGATGTGGGGTGGTCCGGTGCCGGACGCGCTGACCGCGATGGTCCGCCTGCTGGCGACGCTGCACGACGATCAGGGCCGCATCGCCGTCGCGGGCTTCGCCGACGACGTCCGGCCCCCCACGCCCGAGGAACGGCGGCGCCTGGAGGAGCTCGGCGAGGACCGCGAGGAGTTCCGGGACGAGGTCCGGATGCGGAAGGACGTCACCTTCATCGGCGACCCCGACGCCACGCTCTGGGAGCGGGTCTGGCGTCAGCCGACGATCACCCCGGTCGGCATCGACGCCCCGTCCGTCGCGGAGGCGTCGAACACCCTCCTCGCACAGGCGCGTGCCAAGCTGTCGACGCGGTTCGCGCCCGGCCAGGACCCCGACCGCGCCCTGGCGGCGCTCCGGGACCACCTCGAGGCGCACACGCCGTGGGGCCTCAGCTGCGAGGTGACGATCGGCGAGCGCAACGCCGCGTGGACGACCGAGCCGGGCGGGCCGGCCTGGGACGCCGCGACC
>JAHWKB010000293.1 GCA_019348115.1 Actinomycetota bacterium
CGACCTCCTCACCGACTCGGGCACCGGCGCGATGTCGAGCGAGCAGTGGGCCGCGCTCATGCGGGGCGACGAGTCCTACGCTGGCGCGCGCTCGTTCGAGCGCTTCGAGGCGGCGGTCAAGGACCTCACCGGCTACGCCCAGGTGATCCCGACCCACCAGGGGCGCGCCGCCGAGCGCATCCTGTTCGGCGCGATCGCGTCCGAGGGCGACATCGTCCCGAACAACACCCATTTCGACACCACGCGTGCGAACGTCGAGTTCCAGGGGGCGGAGGCCCGCGACCTCGTCTGCCCCGAGGGGAAGGACCTCCAGCTCGAGGCGCCCTTCAAGGGCAACATCGACCTCGAGCTGCTCGAGCGGGTCCTCACCGAGGAGGGCGACCGCGTCCCGCTGGTGATGGTGACGATCACCAACAACTCCGGTGGCGGCCAGCCCGTGTCGCTGGAGAACCTCCGTGGGGTCCGCGAGCTGTGCGACCGCTTCGACACGCCGTTCTTCCTCGACGCGTGCCGCTTCGCCGAGAACGCGTGGTTCATCAAGATGCGCGAGGACGGGCAGGCCGACCGCACCCCGCGCGAGATCGCCGAGGAGGCCTTCCGGCTCGCCGATGGCTGCACGATCTCGCTCAAGAAGGACGGGATGGCGAACATCGGCGGCGTGCTCGCCATGAACGACACCGAGCTCGCCGCCCGGTGCCGGGACGACCTCATCCTCACCGAGGGGTTCCCGACCTACGGCGGCCTCGCCGGCCGCGACCTCGACGCGCTGGCGGTCGGCCTCCAGGAGGTCACCGATCCGCAGTACCTCCGCTACCGCGTGCGCACCGCCGAGTACCTGGCGGAGAAGGCGTGGGCGGCGGGCGTCCCGACCGTGCGTCCCGCCGGCGGGCACGCGGTCTACCTCGACGCCGGCGCGCTCCTGCCCCACATCCCACCGCACGCGTACCCGGCCCAGGCGCTGGCGTGCGCGCTCTACCTCGAGGGCGGCATCCGCGGCGTGGAGATCGGCACGCTCATGTTCGGCCGTCCGTCGGCAGGCGGCGGCCCGGACCAGCCCGCCCCGCACGAGCTCGTCCGTCTCGCGCTGCCGCGACGCACCTACACGCAGAGCCACGTGGACTACGTCGGCGAGGTCATCGCCGACGTCGCGTCGCGCGCCGGCGACCTCCGCGGCTACCGCATCCAGGAGCAGCCGCGCTGGCTGCGTCACTTCACGGCGAGGCTCACGCCCATCCCGTGAGGTCCGGACCGGGCGGGCGTCAGCCCCCCGGGAACCAGGTCGGCGACGGCTCGGTGTGCGGTCCGGCCGACCGCGCGATCGCCTCGATGTCGGCGGTCGTCCGGTCGCTGACGGCGGCGGCACCGCCCGAGACGATGACGTGCGCGAGCGGCGCCGCGTAGTCGCGCAGGAACCGCTCGACCCCCGCGGACGCGCGCAGCGACTCCTTGGCCACGAGCACGAACGGCACGTCCCGCTCGGCGGCAGCAGCCGCCGCACCGAGCGCGTCGGGCCAGTTCTCGCCGGAGGCGCCCACGAGCTCGAACCCCGTCGGCTCGGCGTGTGGGTCGCCGCCCGTCTTCGCGACCTCGGCCCGCCACCGGGCGAGGAGCTCCTCGGCCATCAGCCGGGAGGTCTCGTACGTGTCCTCGCCGGAGAAGACCGCGACGGTACGCGCGCTCGCGGCGCTGGCCGCCTGCTGACGGACGGCCCCGGTCATCCCGCCGGCGCTGTCGACGATGGTGAGCTTCGACGGCCCGAGGTCGGACAGGAGCTCCGCGGTCGGGGTCGGGAGCTGGCCGGGCTGCGCCAGCACGAGGGGGAGCTCCCGGTTGGCGCCGAACGCGCCGGCGGTCAGCGCGTCGGCGAAGCTCCGGACGAGGTCGGGGTGCTCGCCGAGCGCGAGGAGCGCCTCGGTCGGCTTCTCCCGCTCGATGACGATCCGGGCCACGGCCTCGGCGGTGTGGTACCGGGTCGCGCCGGCGAGGCGGACGATCTTGGTGATCCCCGCGGCCTTCAGCTGGGACTCGAGGGCCGTCGGGATGCGGGCCGTGCCACCGACGATGAACGCGGTCCTCGCACGGAGGCGCTTGATCTCGGTCGTCACGGCGCCGGGGACCTCGTGCTTGGGCACGAGCAGGACGGGCGCACCGAGCGAGCCGGCGAGCGGGCTGGCGACGAGCGCGTCCGGCGCGGCCTCGGCCGAGGCGATCACGACCCGGCTCGCGCCGTCGAACGCCCAACGGGACAGCTCGACCGCCGTCTCGAGACGGGTCGCGCCGCCGCGGCGCTCGACCGGCGGGGTGACCTCGAACGTGGTGGTGACCGGCGTGATGGCGCCGGCCGGCCCCTGGGCGCTGAGCTCGGCGTGGTACGTGCCGGGGACGACGAGGTCGCCGTCGGCGTCCTTCAGGTCCCACGTCACCTCGGCACTGGTGGCCGCCAGCCCGGTCGTGGCGCGGACCGGTCGGCCGGCGTCATCGGTGATGCGGAGCGTCCAGTCGACCGGCCGGGTGAAGTCGACGTCCCACGTCGGGCGGACGCCGAGCACCGGCTGCTCGCGCTCCTGGGACAGGCCGCCGTACGCCTTCGGGTGGCCGACGGCGTCGACCCGGCTCGACATCGCGGTGCGGCCGTTGGCGCCGACGACGTGGTCGTAGAGGTTGGAGCCGGGGCACGACGTGTTGTTCGTGTGCCGGTGCCCGATGATGGTCGGGAGCTCGAGCCGCGTGCCCTCGGCGTGACGGTTGGAGGACCCCCCGCCGGCGACCTCGGTGGTCCGGCCCTCCGGGTCGACGTGGTGGACGTCGAGCTTCCACGCGACGAGCTGGTCGACCGCGTCGACCGCGGCCTTCGGCGGCTCGACGCCCTGGAAGTTGCCGAGCACGGACACCCCGGTCGAGCCGGCGTTCCAGCCCGCGGCGTGACCGCCCATGATCGCCTTCGTGATGCCGCCCGCGCGGCCCTCCCAGATGCGGCCGAAGCGGTCGACGAGGAAGTTGTAGGCGATGTCGTCCCACCCGTTGTTCAGGTGGTAGGCGTAGATGGC
>JAHWKB010000294.1 GCA_019348115.1 Actinomycetota bacterium
CGGCTCGGCGGGACGCGCTTGGGCTCGTTCGCGAACTTCGGGAAGTGCGGCGGCAACGGGAGATCCGGCAGTCCGGCCTCGTCGTCGGCCGCGGCGAGGGCGAGGAGCCCGTCGATGCTGCCGGCGTGCTCGTCGAGGTCGGCCGTGAGGTCGCCCACCTCGGCGAGCCGCGCCGGCATCGTCGCGACCGTGAGGTCCTCGGGCTCGACGTCGACGACCTCGTCCCAGGTGACCGGTGCGGACACGCGCGCATCGGGCACCGCGCGGACGGCGTAGGCGCACGCCATGGTCCGGTCCCAGAGGTTCTGGTTGTAGTCGAGGAAGACGCGGTCGCCGCGCTCCTCCTTCCACCAGGACGAGGTCGCGAGGTCGGGCACGCGCCGCTCGACCTCGCGGGCCAGCGCCACCGCCGCGCGCCGGACGTCGACGTAGCCCTCCGGCTCGATGCGGCAGACGACGTGCATCCCGCGCGAGCCCGACGTCTTCGGGTGGCCACGGAGACCCACCTCGCCGAGCACCTCCCCCACGACCGCGGTCACCCGTCGGACGACGTCCCACGCGACCCCGGGCTGGGGGTCGAGGTCGACGCGGAGCTCGTCGGGGTGCTGCGTGTCGTGGACGGTGATCGACCACGGGTGGACGGTGATGCAGCCGATGTTGACCGCCCACAGCACGTCGGCGATCGACGCGGGACAGAGCTCCTCGGCGGTGCGACCGGAGCCGAACGTGACCTCGACCGTCCGCAGCCAGGCCGGTCGTTTCTCCGGCACGCGCTTCTGCATGAACCACGTGCCGTCCACCCCGTTGGGGTACCGCTCGAGGTTGAGCGGACGGTCACGGCAGTGCGGCAGCAGGACGTCGGCGACCGCGAGGTGGTACTGGACGAGGTCGAGCTTCGTCATCCCGACCGCCGGGAAGTAGGGCTTGTCGGGGCTCGACACCGCCACGACGCGGCCGTCCACCTCGATCTCGACGCTGGCCACGTGCGCTCCTCGGACGGGTGGGGACGGAACCACGCTGGGCCCGGTCATCCGGGCCATCAGGACGGTGCTCGGACGGCCCGAGAACGCGGTCGTCCGTCCCTGCCGACGGGTGCCCACAGGGTTACGTTGGGTTCCGAAGGCGATGCCCCCTGTGGGCGGTCAGGATGCCAGGTGCAGTGCCCGATGTGCGGCCGAGAGGCCGAGGCGGACGAGCAGCCGCTGGCTGACGGCGTCACCGTCTTCTGCTGCGACCGGTGCGCCACCGGGGTGCTGCGGACGTTCGCCTTCCACGAGCCCGGCGAGGCCTCGGCGTAGGGACCTGCCGGCGGTAGGCTCCGCCGTTCCCCTCCGACGATCGTCCTGCCGACCGAGAGGGTGCCCGATGGCCACCGCGCGCCGTCCGACCCGCGACGAGCAGCGCGCACGGACCCGGACCGACCTCCTCGCCGCGGCCGCGACCGTGTTCGCCCGCAACGGCTACCACGCCACCTCGGTCGACATGGTGGCCGAGGCCGCCGGGTACACGAAGGGCGCGGTGTACTCGAACTTCTCCTCCAAGGAGGACCTCTTCCTCGCGCTCGCGGACGAGCACCTGGACCAGGCCGTCGCGACGCTCGAGGAGATCGTCTCGACCACCGAGCCCGCGGCACGCGCGGACGTCCTCGGCGAGCGGCGCGGGAAGATGCACGTCTTCGACCAGGACTGGCACCTGCTCGAGACCGAGTTCGTGCTCTACGCAGCCCGCAACGAGCACCTCCGGGCGGTCCTGGCGGAACGCCAGGAGCGGACCCGACGTCGCATCGCGGACCTGGTGTCCCGCCACCTGGGCGACCTCGGCACCGACGCCCCGGTGGACGTGGACGACCTCGCGCGGATCCTCGTCGCCACGGGGGACGGGCTGACCGTCATGGCGCTGGCGGAGCCGGAGACCGACGGCGGTCGGCTGCTGGCGACGCTCCTGCACCTGCTCGAGCGGGCCCTCGTCCGCTGACGAGGACCCTCCCGGTGTCAGTGGCCGTGGAACGGGACGCCGGCGGCGGCCATGAACGCCTCGCCCATCGCTTCGTAGAGGGTCGGGTGGGCGTGCGTGATCGCGGCGAGCTCCTCGGGGAGCGCGCCCCACTCGGTGGCGAGCGTCGCCTCCGCGATGAGGTCGGTCGCGTGCGGACCGACGACGTGGACACCGATGACGGGTCCGTCCTCGCCGGTCCGGGCGATGACCTTCACGAAGCCGTCGGAGCCGGCGATGATCCCCTTGGCGTTGGCCTTGAGCGAGTACGTCGTCGCCGCGACGCCGTCCTCGCCGTAGCGCTCGACCGCCTCGGGCTCGGTCAGCCCGACCGAGGCGACCTCCGGGTGGCAGTAGGTGACGCGCGGGACCTGGGCGTAGTCCACCGGCTGGACCCGGTCGACACCGGCGATGACGTCGGCGATGCGGAAGCCCTCCGCGAAGCCGGCATGCGCGAGCGCGAGGGTCGGCAGGACGTCGCCGACCCCCCAGACGCCGTCGACGGACGTGCGACCGAACTCGTCGGCCTGCACGAACCCGCGCTCGTCGAGGATGCCGAGGTCGTCCGCGCCGATGTCGGCGGTGTTGGGTCCGCGGCCGATCGCGACCAGCACGACGTCGGCGCCGAGCTCCACCTCGGCGCCGGCGAGCTCGACCGTCACGATCGCCTCGCCGTCGACCCGGGCGACGTCCTTCACGCGCGCGTCGGTCAGGCAGTCGATGCCGCGCTTGCTGTACGCCTTGGCGACGGCACGCGAGCAGTCCGGATCCTCGAGTGGGAGCACGCGGTCCAGCGCCTCGACCACCGTCACCTCGGTGCCCATCGGGCGCCACATCGAGGCGAACTCCATGCCGATCGCGCCTGCACCGATGATGACGGCGCGGCCCGGCGCCGTGGTGAACCACAGTGCCTGGTCGGACGTCTGCACCACCTCGCCATCGACCTCGACGCCCGGCAGCGACCGCGGCTTCGAGCCGGTGGCGATGACGACGTTCCTGCCCTCGAGGCGGGTCGTCGACCCGTCCCCCGCGGTGACCTCGACGACCTTGGTGTC
>JAHWKB010000295.1 GCA_019348115.1 Actinomycetota bacterium
GACCTCCCGAGCCCGAGCGCCGAGATCCTCGACGACCTCCTCGCCCGCCTCTGACGCTCGCTGCGGGTGCGGTTCCGTTCGTTCTCCCGACGCGGATGCACCCACGCCGGCGCGGATGTTCGCTCTGCAGTTGTCAAGGAACGCTTCTGTGGGGCCTCCGCCGGATGGGTGGCCAGGCTGGCGCCCCCACCCGTGGGGGTGGGGTGGTGGATCAGCCGGTTCTTCGTCGGGTGGTGACGGTCCGGGGGATGATCCCGCGGGGCTCGGACGTGAGCCGGGTCCGCCCGTCGGGCGACACCACCGTGACGATCCGGGTGTGGCCGTCCATGGTGAGCTTCCAGCCGCCCTCGTGACAGAGGTGGTGGTGTCGCACGCACAGCAGCACGCCGTTGGCGAGGTCGGTCGGGCCGAGATGTCGCCAGAACCGGACGTGGTGGATGTTCGTCCACGACGGCGGCCGGTCGCAGCCCGGGAAGCGGCAGCCGCCGTCGAGCGCGACGATCGCGCGGCGTTGCGAGCCGGACCACTCCCGGGTCGCCCGGCCCACGTCCAGGACCTGGGATGCCCCGGCGGCGACGATGCGGGTGACGGAGGCGTCGCACAGGATCCGCTGCAGCGCCGTGCGTGAGATCGGCCCGCCCCAGGCGAGCTCGGCCGGCGGGGCGCCGTCGTCGCCGGCGAGGGTGTGGGCGGCGACCACGACCGACACGTGCGGCTTCTCCCCACCGACGGCGGGTGCTTCGCCGGCGTCGAGCGCGACGGAGGCCGCCTGCACGAGCGCGTCCGCACGCCGCTGCTCCGGCGTACGCCGCAACTCGTCCGGCGTGTCGGGCGCGTCGAAGGTGGTGAAGGCTCTGAGCACCGTGTCGAACGCCTCGCCCGACACGGGGTCGAGGAGGAGGTGACCTTCGTACATGCCGTCGTCGCGCCACCCGGTCCGCACCGACCGGCGCGAATGGGCGAGCGTCTCGTCCTTCAGCAGCCGGTCGCCGTCGGCGTCGAGCTCGCGCCGTTTGACCTCGTCGCGGAGCTGTTCCGGTGTCGACGCCTTGGCGGACTCCAACAGTGACGCCTCGACCTGGCCGGGCATCCCGAGCCGTCCGGTGTGCGCCGCACGGGCGACCTGCTCGGCCTGCTCCACGCCGAGCTCACCGTCGGCCAGCGCCGCGGCGGTGGAGGGCAGCCGCTCTAGGCGCCGGCCGAGATCCACCGTCCGCTTCGCGTCGCGGCCCGACATCCGTGCGCGGTCCTTGAGCAGCGCGATCGTGTCGACCGCCCCGGAGGATCCCGCCAGTCCCGCACGGTCGGCCGCGGCGACGACCTTCGCCTTGATCGCGGCCGTCGCCCGCTCGAGCCCGACGACCTCGTCCAGCGCGGCTCCGAGCGTGTCGATCTCCAAGGATGAAGCGTCGAGCTCGACCGCCTCGCGCAGCGCCCGCCGGGCCGTCCCGAGCCGCTCGAGCAGCAACGGCCGCGACGGCGCCGGCGAGGACGCGCCGGCAAGGCCGCCGCCCTTCCTCGCAATCTCGAAGCCCAACGCGTCGCTCCTCGTACCGAACGTATGTTCGAGTAAGAACGTAGTTCCTATCCGCGACATGTCAACGACCAACACGACTTGTCCACAGGTGATGTGCGCTGAGCATCGATGTCCACGTGGCGACGTGGACAAGGGACCGCGCTGCGGTCCAGCGCCATCACGGACCGCGAGACCTGCGAGACCTGCCCCGACCGGAAGCGAGCCCGGGCCGACGACCGCCCGCGCGACGGACCAGCCATCTCGCCGTACCTTCGCGACCCTCCGTCACGTCCGGGAGGCGTCCGTGAAGATCCGCCGTTCGTCCGTCGCCGTCGCCGCTGCCGCGGCATCGCTCCTCGCGGTCCTGACCGCGCCGGCGAGCGCTCCCGCCGTGGCACAGACCGCGCCGGAGCTCCCGACCCTCCTCGGGTGGGCGGCCGGCACCGGCACCGCGTTCCGCGAGCAGCTGCCGCAGATCGAGCAGCAGGCCGGGAAGACGCCGGCGCTGTCGATGGTCTCGTTCCGGATCGGCACGAACGACAGCGGCGGCGACACCGACTGGGGCCAGGCGTGGATCCCCGGGCTCCTGTCGGACCTGACCGAGCTCGGCACCGTCCCGTACCTCGAGCTCGAGACCTCCAACGTCGGGGCGCTCGCCGACGGCCGGCTCGACAACGAGGTCGACCGCATGGTGGGCACCCTCGGTGGGTGGCTCCGCGGGGACGCCTCGCGCCGGCTGCTGATCGCGCCCCTTCCCGAGATGAACCTGAAGGAGCACCAGTGGGGGCTCCAGCCCACGGCCTACAAGCTGAGCTACCACCGCATCCGCGGCGCCTTCCACGACGCCGGCGTGGACGCGGACCAGATCCGGTTCGTGTTCGCGCCGAACGGCCTCTCGTCCGAAGGGACCGGGAGCTACCCGCGCTACTACCCGGGTGACGGCGCGGTCGACATCGTCGGCTTCGCCAAGCTCAACCGCGGCACGCCCTGGCGCGACTACGCCGAGACGTTCCAGATGCACATCGACGAGATGCGCCGCACGGTCACGACCTCGAAGCCGATCCTGATCACCCAGACGGGGTCGGTCACGAGCGGCGGCAACCGCGCCGCGTGGCTCCACGACATGTTCACGAGGCTCGACGCGCACGACCAGGTCATCGGCGCCGTGTACTTCAACCGCAACAAGGACCACGACTACCGCGTGCTCGTGGACGGCACGCTCGACGCGACCTTCCGCAACGACTACCGCACCTACTGGTCGGCGCCGTCGCAGGTCTCGTTCGTCTACGACGGCTCGCTCGACGCGTGGGTGCGGTCCCGCGGCGGCACGCCGGCCGCGCGCTTCGCCGACACCGCCCGGTCGCCGTTCCGCGCCGACATCGAGTGGGTCGCCGACGCCGGCATCACCGCCGGCTGCAACCCGGACCACTACTGCCCGTCGCATGCGGTGACGCGCGCCCAGATGGCGACGTTCCTCGCCCGCGCGCTGGACCTCCCGGCGACGCGCACCGACCACTTCACCGACGACGA
>JAHWKB010000296.1 GCA_019348115.1 Actinomycetota bacterium
CATCTACCCGATCGTCGCCGTGATCGACGCCGACGGCTACCGCGAGCTCGACCAGGCCGCCGTCGCCGAGCACGTCGACCGCATCGTCGAGACCCGCGGCCCGCGCCCCCAGGTCGAGTGACGCCCCGCACCGCCAGCACCACCGGCGCCGGCACCACCGGCACCACCCGCACCACCAGCTGACCGGCAGAGACCCAGGAGACGTCGTGGCCGCACCGTTCTACGTCGCGCCCGAGCAGATGATGAAGGACCGGGCCGAGTACGCCCGGAAGGGCATCAGCCGCGGCCGCGCCCTGGTGGCCATCGAGTACGCCGACGGCGTCGTGTTCGTCGGGGAGAACCCGTCACGGTCGCTCTACAAGACCTCCGAGATCTACGACCGCATCGGCTTCGCGGCGGTCGGCAAGTACAACGAGTTCGAGTCGCTCCGCGTCGCCGGCATCCGGCTCGCGGACGTCAAGGGCTACCAGTACGCCCGCGAGGACGTCACCGCCAAGGGGCTCGCCAACGCCTACTCGCAGGCGCTCGGTGCCATCTTCATGGGCGACAACAAGCCCTACGAGGTCGAGCTCCTGATCGCGCAGGTCAACGGACAGGAATCACCGCTCGAGCTCTACCACATCCTCTACGACGGCTCGATCGTCGACGAGCACCGGTTCGTCGCGATCGGCGGCGAGGCGGAGCAGCTCATGGCCGCCCTCGGCGAGGGCTACGAGGAGGGCATGGACCTCGAGGCCGTCGTCCGGCTCGGGCACCGGGCGCTCGCCGGCGCCACCGACCGGGAGATCCCGGTCGAGTCGCTCGAGGTGTCGGGCCTCGACCGGACCCTCCCGCGCCGGCGCTTCTTCCGCCTCGACGAGCCGGCGCTGCGCGACCTCGTCGGGTGACGCGCTCCGTCCCCGCGGTCGCCGTCGCCGCGGTGGTGGTGCTGGTCCTCTCGCTCGCGCTCCTGACGCAGCGCGGGGGCAGCGACGCCGCCCCTCCGGCGACCGCGGTCCCGAGCCCGACCGAGCGTCCCACCGAGTCGCTCGACGAGCAGATCGCCCGCGTCGCGCGCATCGTCGCCGACATCCGCGAGCTGACCTTCGAGGACGAGCCGGACCTGACCGTCGTCGCACCGGACGAGCTGTCGCTCCGCGTCGAGCAGGAGCTCGCCGCCTACGACCCGGCCGAGGCCGACCTCGACCGCCGGCTGCTCGAGCTCCTCGGGGCCATCCCGCCGGACACCGACCTCCGCGACCTCCTCATCACCGCGCTGTCCGAGCAGGTGGCCGGCTTCTACGACCCCGAGACGCGCGAGCTGTTCGTCGGCGCGGCCGACCCCACCGCCCGCGTCGGGAGGATCGAGGAGGTGACGCTCGCGCACGAGCTCCAGCACGCGCTGGCCGACGCGCAGCTCGGCCTGCCGGACCTCGAGGAGGGCGACGACGACGCGGTCCTCGCCCGCCAGGCGCTCGTCGAGGGCGACGCCACCGTCACGATGGAGGACTACCTGGAGGTGGGGTTCTCCGCCGTCGACCAGCTGCTCCTCGCCACCGAGTCGGCGACGCTCCTCGACCAGCTCGCCGGCATGACCGAGCTGCCGCACTTCCTCCAGGAGTCGCTGCTGTTCCCCTACGAGGCCGGCGCGACGTTCGTCCGTGCCCTCCGCGACGAGGGAGGCTGGGAGGCCGTCGACGCCGCCTACGCCGACCCCCCGACGACCACCGCCCACATCCTGTACCCGCAGCTCTACCTCGACGGCGTGGAGCCGCTGCCGGCCGCCGCGACCACCGCTCTCCCCGAGCCCTGGAGCCTCGCCCGGACCACGACCTTCGGCGCCGCGGACCTCGTCCTGCTGCTGGAAGCACCCGGCGGCGACCCGACCCGCGCGCTGGAGGACGCCCGCGAGCTCGGGCGTGCCTGGCGCGGCGGGCGGCTCGACCTCTGGACCGCCGGCGAGCGCTCGGCCGTGTCGGTCGTGATGCGGACCGAGGGCGAGGTGCTCTGCGACGCCGTCGTCACCTGGCTCGACCGCGCCGACCCGACGGCACGGACGGCGCCGGGAGGGGTGGACACCGCCGTGGTCGACGGCGACGCCCGCGACGCGGTCGTCGCCTGCGGCCCGGAGGAGGTCCGCATCGGCATCGGCGACGAGCCCGCGGTGGCCGCCACGCTGGCATCCCGCCGGTAGGAGCGGCGCGCGACCGGCCCGGTCGTGTGCGACCCTGTCACCGGCAAGCCCGCCCGACGACGTGAGGTGCGGATGCGGCGCAGGATCTTCGGCATCGAGAACGAGTACGGCGTCACGTGCACGTTCAAGGGGCAGCGGCGGCTCTCGCCCGACGAGGTCGCCCGCTACCTGTTCCGCCGGGTCGTGTCCTGGGGCCGCTCGTCCAACGTCTTCCTCGAGAACGGTGCCCGGCTCTACCTCGACGTCGGGAGCCACCCGGAGTACGCCACCCCCGAGTGCGACTCGCCGGCGCAGGTCGTCGCGCACGACAAGGCCGGCGAGCGCATCCTCGAGGAGCTCGTCGCCGCCGCCGAGCAGCGCCTCCACGAGGAGGGCATCGCCGGCACGATCAGCCTGTTCAAGAACAACACCGACTCGGCCGGGAACTCCTACGGCTGCCACGAGAACTACCTCGTCGCCCGCGTCGGCGAGTTCCAGCGCCTCGCCGACGCGCTGATCCCCTTCCTCGTCACGCGGCAGGTGTTCGCCGGCGCGGGCAAGGTGCTGCAGACCCCGCGGGGTGCCATCTTCAGCCTCGCCCAGCGTGCCGAGCACATCTGGGAGGGCGTGTCGTCGGCGACCACGCGGTCGCGGCCGATCATCAACACCCGCGACGAGCCGCACGCCGACGCCGAGCGCTACCGCCGGCTCCACGTCATCGTCGGCGACTCGAACATGAGCGAGTACACGTCGTGGCTGAAGGTCGCCACGTGCGACCTCGTGCTGCGCATGCTCGAGGAGCAGGCCGTGATGCGGGACCTGTCGCTCGACAACCCGATCCGCGCCATCCGCGAGATCAGCCACGACATCACCGGCACGCGGCGCGTGCGCC
>JAHWKB010000085.1 GCA_019348115.1 Actinomycetota bacterium
GTCACCATCGCCCGGCACCTCCAGTTCGTGCCGCCCCGGCTGATCGAGAGCCGCCCCGAGGTCCCGCCCGCGCTGGACGCCGTGGTCATGCGTGCCCTCGCCAAGGACCCCGCCGAGCGCTACGCCGACGCGTGCGAGATGCACGACGACCTCGAACGGGCCCAGGACCACGGCGAGGTCGCCGGGTCGACCGTCGCGCTCGTGCGTCCACTGACCCGTCGGGAGCGCCGCCAGGTGGACGAGGAGCCGATGGCACCGCTCCCCCTGGAGCCGTCCAGCCCCGGCTTCGACCGCCGCTGGATCGTCGTCGCCGCCGGGATCGCCGCCGCCGGCGCCGCTGCCGCCACCATCGTGGGCGGGTGAGGCCGGGACCGTCGCCGGCGCTCAGCCGGCCGGAGCCACCAGGTCGCGCTGTCGGTGGCGCTGGCGCAGACGGGGCAGCCACACGACGGCGAGGGCGATCGCCGTCGTCACCGCGAGGTTGCCCGTGACGATCCCGGCGGCCGCGGCCGCGACCGCCATGGCGAGCTCGCCGCCGCGGAGGTCGAGGACCAGGGCGGCGTGCCGGACGCCGGCGTAGGCGAGGAGGCCGGCGAGCCCCCAGACCGGCAGCAGCGCGAACAGGGACAGGACCTGGCCGGCGAAGAGCGCCCCGAGCAGCACGAGGGAGCCGCCGAGCACGACGTTCATCGCCGGCGTGCGGGCGCCCAGCCGGACGTGGGCCGTGAACCCGCTCGACCCGTGGCACATCGGCATGCCCCCCACGAGGGCCGCGGCGACGTTGCCGATACCGCAGGACAGCGCGACCGCGCCGGGGGTCACGCGGGTCGCCGAGGGGAACTCCTCGCGAGCGAGATGGGACAGCCCGACGACCGCGTTGCCGTAGGTGAGGGGCAGCTGCGGGACGACCAGGAGCACGAACGCGCTCGCCCAGACCGCGACGGGCGGCACCGACAGGCCGAGGCTCGGGAGCGAGACCCCGCCGACGTCCGCCCAGCCGAGCGGCGCCACCTCCGTGAACAGCGCCGGCGGGGACAGGACGAGGCGCGCAGCGGTCACCACGAGGAGGACCCCGACGGCGAGCTGCAGTGACCGGATGACCGGCGTCGTGAACGCCGCGGCGACCCGGTCGGCGAGACCGGTGACCCGCAGCGCGACGAGCAGCAGGCCGAGCAGGAGGCCCGCCGCGCGGATGACGTCCGGTGGGAGCGCCTGCGCGACCGCCAGCGCGGTCATCGCCTTCAGGGGCTGGACGGGGAACGGGACGCCGAACCACAGGCCGGCCGCGATCGACAGGACCCCGGCCATGACGAGGACGGGCCCCGGATCGAGACCGTTGACCAGCACGAGCGCGGCGACCAGCGGGACGAGCACGCCGAGGTCGGCGACGGCCCCCGCGAGGTCCCCGAAGGAGGGGATTCGCATCCGCCGAGGGTAGCCAGCACGCCCGGCCCTCGACGCACGACGGCCGCCCCGGAGGGCGGCCGTCGGTGGAGCGGGGTCGATCAGAAGGTGGCGCTGTCGCCGCAGGCGCACGAGCCGCTGGCGTTGGGGTTCTCGATGGCGAACCCGGAGGCCTCGAGGCTCTCCTTCCAGTCGATCGTGGCACCCGAGATGTAGGGCGTCGACATCTGGTCGATGCGGATCTTGACGCCGTGGGCCTCGTGCTCGACGTCGCCGTCGAGCTTGCGGTCGTCGAAGAACAGCGCGTAGCGGAAGCCCGCGCAGCCGCCGGCCTGGACCGCGACGCGGAGCGCGACGTCGTCGATCTCCTCCTGGTCGGCCAGGAAGCTCTTGACCTTCTCGGCCGCGGTCGGCGTGAGGTTGATCAGCTCGGCCGGCGTGTCGGGGGCCGTGGTGTCGGGCGTGACGTCGGTGGTGCTCACGGGACGGGCTCCTCGGGGAGGTGGGTGGATCGGGGCGGGCGGGTCGGCCGGCCCCTGGGCGCCGCGTCGTACGGCACGTCTTCCGGGGCAACGTCGAGTGTACCGGCCGGTGTTCCCTGGGCCAGGAGCCGGTCTCAGGCGAGGCGTCCGGCGAGCCGGGCGGCAGCGGCCGCCACCTCGGCCTCGACGTCGTCGCCCGGACCCTGCGGTGCCGCGGCCTCGAGGTCGGAGAGGTCGTCGACCGCCGCGTCCGGCGCGACCTGTCCCACCACGGCGCACACGGCCACTGCCGCGCCCGACGCGCGCGCGAGCACCTCGGTCACGACCTTGCCCTCGGCCGTCGTGGCGTCGAGCCGGCCCTCCCCCGTCACCACCAGGTCGGCGCCGGCGAGGGCACCGTCGAGGTCGGCGAGGTCGGCGACCGCCGCCGCGCCGGGCACGAGCCGTCCGCCGATGCCGGCCGCGAGCCCGAAACCGAGCCCTCCTGCGGCACCCGACCCGGGGAGGCCCCGCAGCGCGCTCCCGCCGGCGAGGTCGCGCTCGGCGACGTCCGCCCAGGCCGCGAGGCCGCGCTCGAGGAGCGCGACCGCCTCGGGCGTGGCGCCCTTCTGCGGCCCGAACCGGCGCGCGGCGTCGGCGAGCACGGTGGAGACGTCGGCGAGGAGGACGACCTCGACCTCGTCCCAGTCGTCCCGGGCCCAGCCGTGCCCGGCGGCACGGACGCGGTGGAGGTCACGGCCACCGACCTTGAGCCCGCTGCCGTCCGCCACCCGCAGCCGGAAGCCGAGGCCGGTGAGCGCGCCGGCGCCCCCGTCGACCGTCGCCGACCCACCGAGCCCCACCAGGAGCCGCGTGCAGCCGGCGTCGCGGGCGGCGTCGAGGAGCTCCCCCACGCCGTAGGTCGTCGCCTGGAGCGGGTCCCGGCGCTCCGGGGCGACGAGCGCGAGGCCACAGACGAGCGCCGTCTCGATGACCGCGGTGCCGTCGCCCCGCAGGAGCAGCCCCGTGTCGAGGGGATGGCCCATCGGGCCGCAGGCCTCGGTGGTGAGCCACGTGTCGTCCGGGCCCGCGAGCGCGTCGAGGAGCCCCTCGCCCCCGTCCGACAGGGGGACCGTCGTGAGCTCGTCGTCGGGACGTGCCCGACGCCACCCGTCGGCGATCGCGGACGCGGCAGCACGCGGTCCGAGCGTGCCACCGAACGAGTCGGGGGCGATCACGACCTTCACGTCCGGCACCTCCTCTCGGGCGGCGAGGGTAGACGGCGGCCACGCCGGCACCGGTGGCCGCGTTGGCGGTCCTCCGGCGCCCCGGTACAGTGCCCCCAGAGGTTCTTGTCACAGTGACCATAACCACCGTCGCTGACCGGGGATCTCCCCTGCTGGCCTGCGCCGGCCACCCTCCAGGGAGGAGCTCCCATGACCACCATCACCGAGCCCCGCGGCGCCGCGACGACCGTCGACGGGTCGATCCCCACGATCCCGGCCGGCTCCCCGCTGCTGCTCCTGGGACGACGTGCGGACCCCGCGTCCGAGCGCGGCGTGCTGTGCCCCGGCGACCTCCCCTCCCCCAGCGACCCCGGGCTGCCCGAGCGCGCCCGTCGTGCCCGCACCGCGCTCGGCGACCGGGTCGTGGTGCTCGGCCACCACTACCAGCGCGACGAGGTCATCCGCTTCGCCGACGCGACGGGCGACTCGTTCAAGCTCGCCCAGTTCGCCGCGGAGGCGGAGGCCCCCCACATCGTCTTCTGCGGCGTCCACTTCATGGCCGAGTCGGCCTCGATCCTGGCGCGCCCCGACCAGACGGTGATCCTGCCGGACCTGGCCGCCGGCTGCTCGATGGCCGACATGGCCCAGCACGGCCAGCTGGTCGACGCGTGGGCCCGTCTCGAGCGCGCGGGCGTCGCGACCGCGACCGTCCCCCTGACCTACATGAACTCCACCGCCGCCATCAAGGCGTTCTGCGGCGAGCGCGGCGGGGCCATCTGCACCTCGTCCAACGCGCCCCGCGCGATGCGGTGGGCCTTCGACCAGGTCCGCGCCGACGCGGTGGCGGGGGTCGCGCCGAAGGTCCTCTTCCTCCCCGATCAGCACCTCGGACGGAACACCGCGGTGCTGTCCCTCGGACTCCGGCTCGACGACTGCGTCGTGTACGACCCGTGGAAGCCGGACGGTGGCCTCTCCGACGACGAGCTCCGCGCCGCGTCGGTGGTGCTCTGGAAGGGCCACTGCTCGGTGCACGCGCGGTTCATGCCCGGGATGGTGACGGCCATCCGGGAGGAGCTCCCCGGCGTCGAGGTGATGGTGCACCCCGAGTGCCGCTACGAGGTCGTCCGCGAGGCCGACCGCGTCGGCTCCACGGGGCAGATCATCCGGTGGGTCGAGGCGGCGCCGGCCGGAGCGCGCATCGCGATCGCGACCGAGCTCAACCTCGTGAAGCGGCTCGCGGCGGAGCACCCGGACAAGGAGGTCGTCTTCCTCGACGACACGGTCTGCTTCTGCGCGACCATGAACCGCATCGACCTGCCCCACCTCGTGTGGGTGCTCGAGTCGCTCGTCGCGGGCGAGGCGGTCAACGAGGTCAGGGTCGCGGACGACGTGCGCCACTGGAGCCGCATCGCCCTCGAGCGCATGCTCTCCCTCCCCGGCGACGACACGAGCCTCGTCGCCTGATCCACCGGTCGAGGTGGCCGTCGCCCCCCCGCCCCGACGGACGGCATCATGGCGGCCCCACCGCCGCCGGTCCGAACGGACTCCCGTGACCTACCACCTGCTCGTCAACGACGAGGCCGGGAGCGCCGAGCAGGACCGCATCGACGCCGTGGTTGCGGCCTTCCGGGCCGCCGACGCGGCCACCGCCGTCCATGAGACCGCTTCCCCCGACGAGGTCGACGACGTCCTGCAGCTCCTGGAGCCCGGCGACGTGCTCGTCGTCTGCGGCGGCGACGGCAGCCTCCACCTCGCCGTCGAGCGGGCGCGCGCCGCGGACCTCCTCGAGGACCTCACGTTCGCGGTCGTGCCGATGGGGACCGGCAACGACCTCGCTCGCTCGCTCGGCACCTCCGAGGACGTGGAGGAGGCGGTCGCCGGCGTGCTCGTCGGCGACGCCCGGCCCCTCGACCTGATCGTCGACGACGCCGGCGGGGTCTGCGTCAACGCCCTGCACGCCGGCATCGGGGTCGAGGCGGCGGAGCGCGCCCAGGGCATGAAGGAGCGCATCGGCAACGCCGCCTACCCGCTCGGCGCGGTGATCGCGGGCCTCGCCGCCGAGGGCAGGGACGTCACCGTCGAGGTCGACGGGGAGCCGCTCCGCCCCGGCGACGAGGGCGACCAGGTCCTCCTCGTCGCCGTCCTCAACGGCGCCACGTTCGGCGGCGGGGCCCCGGTTGCCCCTGACGCCCGGCCCGACGACGGGCTCCTCGACGTCGTGGTGACGACCGCCGTCGGCCCTGCCGCCCGCGCGGCGTTCGCCGCCTCGCTGCGGTCCGGCACGCACCTCGAGCGGGACGACGTCTCGTGGCGCCAGGGCCGCGAGGTCCGCATCGCCGGCGAACGCGTGGGCTACAACGTGGACGGTGAGCTCGACACCGACGGCAGCACCGACCGCACGTTCCGGATCCTGCCGGGAGCGTGGCGCATGATCCGGCCCGCCCCGGGAGCGGAGCAGGGTTAGGCCGCGTCCTCCCCCGGACCGCCCTCCTCGACCTCGTCGGGGGTGACGGTGTCCTCCGCCTCCTCGGCGTCGTCCTGGTGCCGCTCGGCGGCGACGACGACGTCCCAGTCCCACCCGTCGTCGTGCACGAACCCGAGGAGGAGCTGGCGGCGGTGGCGGAGGTCGGCGCAGGCGGCCCCGAACTCCTCGTCCGCGACGGTCGGGATGCCGGCGTCGCGGAGCGGCTGGAGGAGCGGCAGCGGCGGCGCCGTCGTGGCCGGTTCGATGTGCCCGCTCGAGAGCGTGGACAGGAACGACGCCACCGACGTCCGGGTGCTGTCGAGCACCATCGGGTGCGGCCGCGCCTCCGGCGCGAGGCCGAACCGCACGAGGGTCATCGCCTCGTCGAGGGTCGCGATGCTGGGAGCCGCGGCCGCCTTCGGCTCGAGATCGTGGAAGTAGTGCAGGACCGGGTAGGCGAGGTGGCGCTGGCCGAGCGTGCCGATCTCGCGCGAGACCGCCTCGAGACGGCGCTCCAGAGCGTGCCAGTCCCCGCCCTGCCAGGCGGCGATCACGATGTCCGCGGGATGGTCGCCGAGGGACGCGATCTCCATCCCCAACGAGCGGCGGTCGACGACCGCCGAGGCCACCGGCAGCAGGTACGTGATCGACATGGTCACGACCGACAGCCCGGAGAAGGCCGCGACGACGGTGAGCAGGCGCCACAGGCCGTCGCCGGCGACGAGGTCCCCCACGCCGAGGGTCGAGGTCGTGAACCCGACGTAGTACAGCCGTGCGGCCCAACCGACCGTGTCCCCGGTCGTGGCCTCGCGCACCGCCCCCGGGCTGGACGAGAAGATGAGCCACCACCCCAGGACGAACAGGCCGATCCAGACGGTGAAGACGGCGATCACCACGGTGACGCCGGCGAGGCGCAGCAACCGGTGCGCGTGGTCGGAGCGCCGGGCGGCGGCGCAGAAGCCCGTCCAGAGCCGGTGCGAGACGGACGAGGTGAGTGGCCCCGCGCCGGCCGAGACGGCCACGGTGGTCCAGAGCATGTCGACGAGCGCGACCAGGACCAGCGCCGCGCCGACGAGACCGAGGACGGGATGCATCAGGAGTCGTCGGCGACGGTCTCCCCGCGGCTGTCGACCTGGCGCAGGTCCATCGGCTGGTGCCCCGAGATGATCCCCGCCGCCTCGTCCACGCGCGCACGGTCCGTCCCGTGCACGCCGACGATGATCGCGCCCTCCTTGACCGCGTCGAGCGCCTGCGCCCAGGAGTGGTTGGTCCGTAGCGCCGACTCGCCCTCGAGGATCGAGCCGACGGTGGCGCCGGCGCCGGCGCCACCGAGGAAGCCGAGGAGCGCGCCGGTCCCGGCGACGAGCCCGACCCCGGGCACGGCCGCGACGGCGGCGGTGGCGAGCGCCCCGAGGACGCCGCCGGCGAGTCCGCCGCCGGCACCGCCCGCGAAGGTCTGCGCGATGACGTTGCCCCCGATGGGCTCGCCCGGGCCCCTGCCCTCGTCGATCTCCGACTCGACCTCCTCGACGGGACGACCGAGGAGCGAGATCTCGTCGTCGTCGAAGCCCGCCTCGCGCAGCGCGGCGAGGGCGTCCTCGGCGAGCTCGAGGTCGCGGAAGGCGGCGACGACGTTGTGCTCTGACAGGGTGACGGTGCTCACGGTTCCTCCGATGGGCCGGCCTCCCCATCTGAGCCGCTCCGGGCCGGCTTTTCCACCCGCGGCCGGCGCCGTTCGGACACCGCGGCGCTCAGCCCTTCGGGTCGCGGTCCACGAACGGCGGCCGGACGACGTCGAAGGCGACATCGGTGCCGCGGACGTCGACCGTGACGGCGTCCCCCGGCCCGACGGGATCGGCGAGGTAGGCGAGCCCGATGCCGACCCCGAGGACGGGCGAGTACGAACCCGACGTCACGGTCCCGACGTCCCGCCCGTCGCGCTGCACGGTCATGCCCCTCCGGGGCGGGCGGCGCGACCCACCGAGCAGGCCGAACAGCCGTCGCGCGGGACCGGCGGCCTTCCGTCGTGCGAGCGCGTCCGCGCCACGGAAGGCGCCCCGGTCGAGCTTGACCGCCCACCCGAGCCTCGCCTCGAACGGGTCCGTGGAGCGGTCGATGTCGTTGCCGTGGAGCGGGTAGCCCATCTCGAGCCGCAGGGTGTCGCGCGCCCCGAGCCCGATCGGGGCGGCGCCGGCCTCGAGCAGCGCGTCGAACGCCGGTGCCGCGAGGTCGTTCGGGACGACCAGCTCGCTCCCGGGCTCGCCCGTGTAGCCGGTCCGGCAGAGCACGCCCGTGCCGGCTCCCACCGTGACCTCCGCGAGGCCGAGGTGGTCGAGCTCCTGCGGTCGGAGGCCCAGCGCGCGCTCGACGGTGGCGTGCGCCTCCGGTCCCTGCACGGCGAGGATGGCGTGGTCCCGGGAGCCGTCCTCGACGGTGGCGTCCCGGCCGCCCGCGGCGTCGCGCATGGCGCTGACCACCGCGGCCGTGTTGGCGGCGTTCGGGACGACCATCCACCGGTCCGCGTCGAGGCGGTAGACGATGAGGTCGTCGACGATCCCGCCCTCGTCGTCGCAGCACAGCGTGTACTGCGACGCGCCGTCAGCGAGGACGGTGGCGTCGTTGGTGAAGCTCGCGGCGATGGTCGCGGTCGCATCGGGGCCGGTGACCCACACCGTGCCGAGGTGGCTCACGTCGAAGACCCCGACGCCGGCCCGGACCCGCTCGTGCTCGGCGATGGTGCCCTCGAACTCCAGCGGCATGCGCCAGCCGGCGAAGTCGACGAGCTTGGCGCCCAGCTCGCGGTGGCGATCGGTGAGCGCGGTCCCGATGAGGTCGTGCTCGTCGGACGAGGTCATGGCGGGCGGGCCTTCGACGGGGTCGCGGGGAACCTAGCTGCCGGCCGCGGCGCGTCCCGGGGGGCGTTCCGGCCACGGTCGTGTCCTGCGACCCCCTGGGGCCTCCGCTAGGTTCCGATGCGACCCCCGCGCCGGCCCGAACTCGCGCCCCGCGAGCACCTCCGCCGCCCACCCAGACCAGCAGGAACCGAGGAGAAACCGTGGCCGAAGAGGTCAAGCTCCCCCAGCTCGGCGAGTCCGTCACCGAAGGCGTCATCACCGCCTGGCTCGTCGAGGTCGGCGACGAGGTCTCCGAGGACCAGCCCCTCGTCGAGATCTCCACCGACAAGGTCGACACCGAGATCCCCTCCCCCGTCGCCGGCACCGTCCAGGAGCTGCGCGCCGAGGTCGACGACACCGTCGAGGTCGGCCAGGTCATCGCCATCGTCGGCCAGGGCGAGGCACCCTCGGGCGACGGCGGCGAGGCGAAGGACGCCGGCGAGGCCGAGGAGCCGTCCGACGCCGGCGCCGCGGACGCCGAGCGCCAGAGCGACGAGGCGGCCCGGGCCGAGCAGGCGGGGGCCGACTACGAACGCGCGCCGGTCTCGGCCGGCCGCTCGGCGGACGGGAAGCCGTCCGGCGGCAGGATCGACCGTGGCGAGCACGAGTTCGACGTCGTCATCCTCGGCGCCGGGACCGGCGGTTACTCCGCCGCCCTCCGCGCCGCACAGCTCGGCCTCGACGTCGCGCTCATCGAGAAGGAGAAGGTGGGCGGGACGTGCCTGCACTGGGGCTGCATCCCGACCAAGGCGATCCTGCAGACCGCCGAGGTCGCCGAGCACGCCCAGGACGCGGCCGACTTCGGGGTGAACCTCACGTACGAGGGCATCGAGGTCAAGGCGCTGAACCAGCACAAGGACGGCGTCGTCGACAAGATGTGGAAGGGCCTCCAGGGGGCGCTGAAGGGCCGTGGCGTGGAGACCATCCACGGCACCGGCACCATCAAGGACGCCCACACGATCGAGGTCGAGACGGAGGACGGCAGCCGGACCG
>JAHWKB010000013.1 GCA_019348115.1 Actinomycetota bacterium
GGGTGCGCGAGGTCGGCGCCGGTCGCGAGCTCCCAGGCGTCCTGGACCGCCCAGCCCGCGGCCGACAGCAACCGCTCGCCCACCCGCTCGAGACCGTGCTCGTCGAGGACGCGGCCGAGCTCCATCGCCTCGATCAGCGCCACGGTCATCCCCTGGCCGAACCGCGGATCGAACGAGCAGACCGCATCACCGCTGACGGCGTACCGCTCCGGCAGCCGCGGGAGACGGTCGTAGCGGCGCCGCGAGAACGCGGGGAAGGCACGTCGCGACGCATCCCCGACCGGCTCCGCCCCCCGGACGATCGCGTGCAGCTCGTCGTTCCAGAGGCTTCCCGCGTAGGCGCGGAAGCCCTCGAGGTCCGCGGGGGGGCGCTCCCCCAGCATCCCGATGAGGGTGACGAGCCAACGCCCGTCCTCGACGGCCAGCGCCACCCCGCCGCGGGAGGCACCCGGGGGGATGTCCACGAGCACGTGCCGGCACCCGTCGAGATCGGCCGGGTCGCGGCGGAAGAGGCGCGAGGTGTAGTGCACGTCGACCTTGAGGCTCTCCTCCTCCGGGGTGCCGTAGCCGAGTGCCTCGAGCCAGCGTGGGGACGGCGAGCCGCGCCCGGTCGTGTCGACGACGAGGTCGGCGTCGAGGACGCGCTCCGCGCCGTCCGCCTCCGACCGGAGCCGCACGCCGGTCACCTGGCGGCGGTCACCGGTGGTGGTGAGCTCGCGGGCGCTCCAGCCGTCGAGCAGCTCGACGCCGGCGAGCGCGAGCACGCGGTCGCGCACCGTGGCCTCGATGAGCGGGCGTGTCGCCCCGGTGATGCGGAGATCGGGGTCGGCCAACGCCAACCGGTCGCCGCCCATGTTGAAGCGCCACTCCGGGGCCTCGATGACGTGGGCGCCCCGGCGGGCGAGGTCCGCGAGCACACCCGGCAGCAGCTCCTCGAGCCGGACCACCCCACCGGGCACGAGGAGGTGGACGTGGCTCCCCTGCGGCACGCCCCGCCGCTGCTCGGCCGTGTCGGGCAGCACGTCGCGCTCGACCAGCGTGACGCGGTCGAAGCGCGCGGCGAGGGGGACGGCGTGGACGAGCCCGGCCATGCTGGCACCGAGCACGACGGCGTGGGTTCCGCGGCGGGTCACGTTGGCTCCTGGCGTCGGTCGCTGTGGTGCGATCGACGCTACGGAGTCGCCTCCCCGGGCCGCTTCCGCGGAACGGTGCATCTTCGGCCCGACCGGCGACTACACCATCCTGTGTAGGCCGGCCGGCTACACGAGCTCGTGCTCGTAGGCGTACGCGGTCGCCGCCGACCGGTTCGGCAGGTCGAGCTTGGTGAACACGTTGTGCAGGTGGCGCGCCACGGTCTTGTCGCTGATGACGAGCCGGTCGGCGATCTCGCGGTTCGTGTGCCCGGCCGCGACGAGGCGGATCACCTCGAGCTCGCGGGGGGTCAGCCCGGTCGACGGGTCGGCCGCTGCCGACGGGTCGGCGAGACGCTCGAGATCGGAGACGGCACCGACCTCCTCGAAGAACCGCTCGGCCGCCCGGCGCTCGATGGCCGCGGTGTCCTCGTCACCCAGCGCCCGCAGCGCCCGCGCGACGAGCACCCGCGTCCGTGCCGTCTCGTACGGCGCCTCGAGCTGCAGCCAGCACGACCGTGCGGCCGTGAGCCGGTCGAGCGCCGCGCCCGGTCGGTCGTCGGCCAGGAGGACGGCGCCGCCGGCGTGCGACGCGAGGGCCGTGATGGACAGGGTCCCGACCGCGTCCGCGATGCGGTCGAGCTCCTCGCCGGCGGTCCGGGCCGCCTCGACGTCGCCGGCGACGAGCGCGATCTCGACGTAGGCGGCCAGCATCTCCGCGCGTGGGCGCGGCGCGCGGATCTCGTCGACGACGTCCGGGTAGCGGCCCGGCATCCCCTCGACGACCCGGCGGATGGCGGCCAGCGCCGCGTCGGTGCGGCCCTCGTCGAGCCACAGCAGTGCGAGGCCCGGGTGGGGATCGTGGCCACGGGCGGCCGCCTGCTCGAAGGCGGCCGCGGCCGCGCGGTGCTCGCCCCGCAGGCGGTGCAGCTCGGCCCGCTGGTAGTGCGCCAGGCCGACGGCCGGGCGCGGCGGGTCCGACAGCCATGCACAGGCCCGGTCGGCGTGGTCGGTCGCCTCGGCCCAGTCCCCGCGCAGCTGCGCCAGCTCCGAGCGGTGGACGAGGCACTGCCCGCGGAAGGGGACGAGGTCGGGCTGAGCGTCGCACCACCTGCTGAGCGCCGCGGTCCACCGCTGGGCCCGCCGCAGGTCGAAGACCTGCTGACAGGCGAGGATCACCCCGCAGTAGACGAGGCCGGCCGCGATCGGCGACACCCGTCCGGCGTCGACGGTGACCATGACCTCGTCGAGGAGCTCCATCCCCCGCGGCGCCTCGCCCATCCGGATCAACGCCTGCCCCTGCCCGAGCCGGCCGAGGGCGGCGAGGTCGGGATCGGCCGTGCGCTCCCCGATGGCGCTCGCCTCGCCGAACACCGCGGCCGCGACCTGCGGGTCGCCCCCGTCGAGCTCGCGCAGCGCCGGCGGGAGCAGCAGGTAGCCCGCCTCGGCGCAGTCAGCCGTGGCGGTCTCCTCGAGGAGGCGGTGCGCACGCGCCATCCAGCCGCCGCCGCGGACCTCGTCGCCGCGCCCGGTGAGGAGCACCATCCCGAGCCAGAACGCGCACCGTGCCGCCGCCGGCGCCTCCCCGCGATCGAGGAACGCCTGGTGCGCCCGCGCCCACGCGTCCTCGGCGGTGTCGTCGTGGCCCGTGAGGTAGGCGCTCTCCGCGAGGCGCCGCAGGTCATCGGCATCCAGCGGTCCGCGTCCGTCCGCGTCCGCCAGGTGCGTGCGGGCCTCGTCCCAGGCGCGGCGGTCGAACGCCGCGCGCGCCTGTTCGAGTCCGTCGGACACGCCGCTCCCTCGCTCGCTCCGTCCGCGACCCACCGTACACAGGACGCCGGCGCCACGGTCCGTGCGTCGTCGCCCGCGCCTCCTCCTGACGGGCACGAGCGACGGGTCCTGGCCGGTCGCGGCGAGGAGGTGCCGCTCGCCGGGGGCGCCCGCCGACGAGTCCGGCGGCGGTGCTCGTCCTCTCGATCGGGATCGTCGGGCCGCTCGGCAGGGGCGAGGGCGTGCGCTCACGCTCGGCGGCGACGAGCGGGGGGGCCGCCGGACGTGGCCGGCCGTTCGAGGACGGCCGTGAGCTCGGCCAGCGCGTCCTCGATGCCGGCCCGGTAGGCGCCGCTGTCGTCCACGAGGAACGCCCTCGCGTGCAGCCCTTCGATGCGGGAACGCAGCTGCTCGGTCAGATCCCGTTCCGTCCGCTCCATGGGCCCCACTCCCGTGCTCGAGGACGGCCAGCGTCGCTCGCTCCCCGGGAGCACGGGCCGGGACGGCCCCTGACGGAGGTCGGGGAGCACGGCGGGAACTTCCGCTGACGTGCCGCCGACCCCGTCGCGGACCGCCGGCGGGGCCACCGTTCGTGGCGCGGTCGGGTCAGAGCGTGGCGGCGAGGTCGCCGAGGCCGCGCCGGAGGTCCGCGTGCAGATCGGTGCCGATCCCGCCCTTCTCGGCGAGCTCGTCCACCTTCGCGCGGAGCTCGTCGAGCTTGGCCCGCGCCTTCTCCGGCCCGTCTTTGCCCTTGCGGTGTTCGCGGACGATCTCGGCGAGCCGGTCGTCGAGGTCCTCGGCGTCGTCCTCCTCGATCTCGAACGCGCGCCGCGCCTCCTCGAGCCGCTCACGGACCGCCGCCGCGGCCTCCGCCGGCGTCGCCGGCGGCGGCGACGGGACGGGCGGCGGCGGCGGCGAGGGCGAAGGCGCGGGCGAAGGCGAGGGCGAAGGCGAGGGGGTGAGCGACGGGGACGGCGCCGCGGCGGGCGAGGGCAGCGCGGACGGGGCGATGGTCGCCGCCGGCGGGACCGCCGTCCCGGGTTCCTCCTCACCGCGCCCGCCGACGAGCGCCCCGACCACGAGCGCCAGCAGGACCACCGCCGACGCGCCGCCGACGGCCCACAGCCACGGCCGGCGGTCGGTGCGGACCGGAGCCGTCCCCGGTGGCGCCGGCGTCGGTGCCAGCTCCGCGTCCGACGCGGCGACCGGGAGCGCGACCGTGGGCGGGACCGCGTCGGTCCCCTCCAGCTCGCGCGCGAACGCGCCGGCGTCCGGCTGCCGCTGCGCCGGGTCCTTCGCCATCGCGCGGGCGACGACCGCGTCGATCAGCGCCGGCACGTCGGGCCGGAGCGACGAGGGTGCGACCGGATCCTGCTGCAGGTGCGCCGCGAGGACCGCGACCGCGGTCGGCCCGACGAAGGGCGCCCGGCCGGTGACCATCTCGAAGAGCAGGCACCCGAGCGCGTACACATCCGCCGTCGGCCGCGGCTCCTCCCCCTGCGCCTGCTCCGGGGAGAGGTACGGCGCCGACCCGGCCAGCATCGCGGTCGCCGTCATGGTCGCCGCCGCGGCGTAGGCGATCCCGAAATCGGTGACGCGGACGCGGCCGTCGACGTCGAGCAGGACGTTGCTGGGCTTGAGGTCCCGGTGGACGACCCCGCGGACGTGGGCCGCCTGCACCGCGTCGGCTACCGCCACGGCGACCCCCACCGCCGCCGCCGGCGCCAGCGGCCCCTCGCTCGCCAGGAGGTCCGCGAGCGTCCGGCCCTCGACGAGCTCCATCACGAGGTAGTGCGTGCCGCGGTCGCTGCCGGTGTCGTAGACGGCCACGATGCTGGGGTGGCGGATCGCGGCGGCGGCCCGGGCCTCGCGCACGAGCTGGCGTGCCGCCACCGCATCCTGGACGAGGTGGGGCGCGAGGAGCTTGACCGCCACCTCGCGGCCCAGCCGCTCGTCACGCGCCCGGAACACCTCGGCCATGCCCCCGCGTCCGATGCGCTCGACCAGCGTGTAGCGACCATCGAGGACGTCGCCGGCGGTGGGCGGGTCGGCGCGCTGTCCAGGGTCCATGGACGCGAGTATCGCCGCGGACGTCGGGAGGTGCGCACTCCCGTCGGCGCGTGCGTCCGCCGGAGGCCGGGAAGCGCGACGGGAACGTCGTCAGCCCGCGGCCCCGACCGTCAGGCGGGCTCGGCGATGTCCCAGGACATGAGCGTCTGGACGAGCGTGACGGGCGACGACGCGAGCATCGCCGCGAGCTCCTGCACGTCGGTGGCACGTAGCCGCAGGCGACGATCGTCCTTCATCGAGCGCTGCTCCGCGATCTCCTCCACGCGGCTGCGGAGCCAGGCGAGCTCGGACTCCTCGTCCAGCCGGTCCCGGTCGATCACCACACGGTGGGGCGCGAGCTCGTCCCCGCAGGTCGGGCACACGACGAAGCGGAACTGGCGGCCGTCGGCGTGGCGGAAGTGGACGAGCCGCGACGACACGGCGATGAACTCGTCACCGCAGGAGCAGCACGACCAGTTCCCGGCGGCGGGATACCCGAGGTCGGTCACGGACTGGATCTGTCGGTCTCGGGCATGCAGCACGGGAGGACTCCCGGGAGGGGACGCACGGAGGGGGAAGCACGTCCACGACAACGAACCCCGCCCCGATCCGTTCCAGGCCATCCGGACAGTCCGGTCCTGTCCGGGCGGGACGGGCGGCCGCCCGCGTCAGGCGCCGCCGAGCACGAGGCCGAGCCCGAGGAGCCGTTCCCAGCCACAGGTTCGCCGGCGCGGAGGCCGCTCAGCGCTGCGCGGGACCGGAGAGCCCGTCCGCGGCCGTCCGTCGCGCCTCCTCGTCACGCTCGACCGCCTCGGCGACGGCGTCGTCGACGCCCGCGAGGTAGGCGGCGGGGTCGTCGTGCAGGAACGCCCGTCCGGCGAGCGCGTCGTGGACGGTGCCGGCGGAGGTCATCGTGCAGCCCATCGGGGACGAGATCGCCGGTGGCGTGCACGCGCGGGAGGCGCTGCCGGTGTCGTTCCTTCCCGCACCGTACGGCACCCGGCATCACACGGGGCACGCCGGCAGGAACCCGGGCGGCAGGTTCGCCGGCGCCGCTGGTCGGTTGGCATCGTCGGCGAGCGCGGTCGGTCGGTGCCGGCGGGCGAGCTCGTCCGCCGACCGGTGGACCCGGGAGCGGGCCCGGCCGAGGCGGGCATGGTCGACCGGCGGGAGCTCCCCGTCGGCGACGACCACGTGCCCCCACGAGGCCAGCACCGCGGCGACCTCCTCGGGGCGGACCGACCGGTCGACGGTGGACAGCACGTCGCACAACAGGGACCCGACCGGGGACAGCGCCGGGTCGATCGGCTGGGGCGGCGCCGGCGGGACGTCGTCGTCCTCCGGCAGGGCGACCAGCGAGGCCTCGAGCTCGAGACGGCCGTCCGGGAGGCGCCAGGCCTCGGTGACCAGGACCGACCGCGCGATGATCGTGCCGTCGACGACGTCGCGCATGCGGACCGGCACGATGATCGTCGCCCGCGGCGGGTGGGTGACGCCGGCGAGCACCGCGAGCTCGGACAGCGGATCGACGCCGTCGCGCAGGCCCTCGGGTCGTGCGTGGACGCGCGCGGTGCAGCTGCCGCCGTCGTCGAAGAGCACGAGGACGCCGGGGAACCCGTCGCTCCCTCCAGCGGTGTGGCGGTGGTCGGTCATCGCCGCACCTCCGTCAGCGCACGCTGGTGGTCGCGCCACGCCTCGGCACGACGGCGGTCCTCGCGCCGGACGTCGCGCGGGTCGAGCGGCACGGCGAAGCCGTACCGCTCGAGCCACCCGTCCGCGACGCCGACCGTGAGCCCGAAGCAGCGCAGGGAGTAGGCGAGGCTCGCCGGCGACATCCCGAGGTCGGCGCTCCGCTCCTCGACGTCGTCTCCCTCGGCGGGCCAGCGCCCGGTGACGACCGCGGTCAGCGGCGCCCGGAGCGGCCCGTCGTCCCCGGGCAGCTCCTCGCGGTCGCGCCAGGTCACACGGCCGGCGTCGTCGAGACCGTACGTGAGGACGACCCCGCCGTGCTCGGGCGGGGCGTCCGGGCGCCGGCGCATCCACTCCATGCCGACGCCGGCCTCGCCCTCCGCCTCGCCGGCCAGCGCCCCGTCGGCGTCGGTCCGCACCCGGACCGGCGTGAGCAGCAGGACGCCCTCCGGCCGCAACGTCCAGCCGAGCGCGAACAACTCGTCCCAGGCGAGGCGTTCGTCGGCCCTGCGGTCGTGCGACCGTTCGAGGCGGCTCGCCCCGCGGACGTAGACCGTCGCCTCGTCGCCCTCGAAGAGCACGAGCGTCGGGGGCGGTCGGAGCCCCCGGTCGAGCCACCGGATCGCCGCCGCACGTCCCCACGCCTCACGACGTTCCCACGTCGGCACCTCGTCCATCGTCCGCCTCCTCGTGTCGGGAGGCGGACCCTGCCGCCACCCGGTGCCAGGCGCAGGACGGACCGGGAGCCACCTGTGGACGGCGCGCCCCCCTCACCAACCTCCGGACGATCCACCGGCAGGCGGTGTCCGCCCGGCGCCGGAGACCGAGCGCCCGACGGTCGGCGACGAGGTCCACGCCCGCGTCGTCATGGCAGAGACGACCCGGAAACGCGAGCCGGCGAGGAGCGCGGCGGTTGCGACCATCTCGGCGTCCTCGACGCTGTCGATGGTGTCGGACGGGTCCAGCGACGCATCCGCGGCAGGACGTGCCGGGAGACCTGAACCCGGAAGCCGTCCGTCTCCGGCGCGACCGGCCCGACGGCGGGCGGGAGGCGAGCGACGACCGGCCGACGTCCCGGCACGCATGGCTGTTCTTGATCATCGGTACACGCTTGCCCCACGGGAACCCCGGAGCCGGGGGGTGGGGAAGGTGACGCTCGGATCCGACAACCGCAGCGTGGACGGGGTCGCGCCGGGTCGCAGGAACGGCGCGTCGGTCTGCGACAGCTCGAGCTCGATCCGGTTGCCGGGCGTGAAGCGCCAGTGCGTGCCGAACAGCGCGAAGTCGACCGAACCGGCCGGCGGGTCCGCGTCGGCCGAGAGGCGGTACGGGCCGCTGGTCACGAGCGTCCGCCTGCCCGACGGTTCGACCTCCCAGATCCTCGCGATCAGGGTGGCCCCGCCACCGGTGCGGACGTAATCGACCGCCACACGCTGGAGACCGATCGTCTCGAGCCCGACAGCCGGGACGTCCCACGACCAACGCGCCGATCCCCGAGGTGCGCGGTCGAGCGTGGCGCAGGCACGCGCGCCGGCCGCGAAGGGATCGAGCGCGAGCTCCGCCTCCGGGTCGGCGGGCACCCACGAGGTCGTCCCGGCGCCGTCGGCGGACAGCACCACGTCGACGGGCGCCAGGAGGTCCCAATGCGGGGCCGTGCGCGTGGTCAGGTCGCTCGGGCCCCCGCACGACGCTCGCAGCGACGTGATCGGCGGCAGCGACGTCGGACGCCCGTCGAGCGCCGACACGAGGAAGTCACCGGCCATGTCCTTGAGGAGAGACCAGTGCTCCGGCCGCAGCGGGGCGCCGTGACCGCCGTCGCCGAAGGCGACGTGCACCGGGTAGTCGGGACGCAGCTGCTTGAGGCGGCGGTACATCTGCACGGACTCCACGGGCGTGAAGAGCGCGTCGCCCCATCCCTGCAGCGCCAGCACCGGCGTCGGCTCGACCTCACCCCTGGCGACGGCAGCGAAGTAGTCGTCGGCGAGCAGCGCCGACTTCCCCGCGAGAGCCTGCTCCAGGTAGGCGGCCGCGACGGGCTCATGCGGCTCGCCGGCGTGGAACGCCGCCATCCACCCGTCGATGAACGAGTGCGCCTCGGTGGGATCCACGGTGTTGTAGCGAGCCATGACCTGGGCCGGGTAGGTCGGGGCCTGCGGGATCAGCACGGGCTGGATGCGCCCGTTCCACCACAGACCACCGAACATCGTTGTCTTCAGGACCCCGAGCGGACCCCGGGATCGTCCGGCCGCGGGGACACGGTCGTCGGCGCGGCCGTTCGGTGCCAGCGCGTTGAGGAGGTCGGTCCACCCCTGAAGGGAGACCGCTCCCGCCATCCGGAGGGTCCGGCCGGCGGGGCTCTCCCACGGCGGCGACGTCGCCAGGAGCCACGCCTGGCCGCCACCGTACGATTCGCCGAAGACCCCGAGGCGGTCACCGTCGACGAGCCCGGCGTCGACGAGCTGCCCGAGGAGGTGCTGGGAGTCCCGCCCTTCGTACCCACGCTCGGCGAGGTGGGTCCAGCCCTTGGCGCAGCCTGCCGGATGCTCCTCGGTCGGACCCGTGCTGCCGTCGGCGTCGACGTCGGCCACCGGATCGAACGCACCGCAGGAGGCCCAGAACCCGCGGGCGGTCGTCGCCAGCGTGGCGTACCCCTCGGCGAGGAACCGTCCGCGTCCGAGGACGTCCGTGCGCTCGTTCTCCGACTGGAACCACACGCGGTGGCCGCCCCACCCGTGCAGGAGCAGCACGAGCGGGACCGGCTCGGTCGCCGCCGCGGGGAAGGTCAGCCGGGCGTCGATCTCCAGACCGTCGAAGCTCGTCATCTCGCCGGCGCACGTGACGAACGCGACGACCGGCCGGGTCTCCTGGCTCGTCGCGCCGTGCTGGCAGTCGCGGAGCCCGAGACGCGCCGCCGCTGCGGCCCACGGTCCTCCCTCGGTCGGTGACGAGCACTCGTTGGGATCCCCGCCGGTCGCGGGGACCGTGTTGCCGGCGATCACGACGTGGCCGCAGGCAGGTGTCACGGTGCCGCCGGCGTAGACGAGCGCGTGCCCTCCCGACCCGACGCAGACGGCCTGCCGACCCGTCTCGCCGCCGTCCCAGTAGCCGTTGTGCTCGCCGGCGGCGCACTGCTCGGCGGTCGGCATGCACCCGTCCTCCCCAGGGGTGCACCCCGGGGAAGCGGCGGCCGGGATCGCGAGACTGCCCAGGACGAGCAACAGGACGAGCGCTGCCGTACGCAGCGTCCGTCGGCTGTGATCGGTGCCCATCGGTGCTCCTAAGCTGCCGCGACGGACGCCACGGTGGGGTGTCGTGCGGCGTGTCCCGCTCATCGGCGGTGGGGGACCCGGACGAAGAAGAGGTCGACCGGCCCGTGGACGGCTTGGGGCGAGCCGAGGACGAAGGTCGAGACGAAGCCGCCCGGTGCCCCGGCCAGGCCCGCGAAATGGCCGAGGTAGTGCGCGCCGCGGTCGGTCGTGGCGAGCGAGCTCCACGTCCAGCGGCCATCGGCCGACGTCGTGGCGAGCCGTATGTCGACGCGATGGTCGGCATCGGAGCCGAGGATCGTCGCAACCGGATCCGTCTCGGCAGGATCAGCGGCCTCGAAGGCCAGTAGGGCCAGCCGCTCGCCGGACGCGGCCAAGGTCGGCAGGGGCGCGTTCGGAGCCGAGCGACCGCGTGGTAGTGCGGTCCCTTCCGACCACGTCGCGCCGGCGTCGGTGGAACGGACGTGACGGAACACCTCCGCGCCCGTGTCGTCGCGACTCCGCCACAGCACGTGGACGGTCCCTCCCCCGGTGACGGCTGCCGCGGCCCACTGGGTGCTGGACGACGGGTCGAGCTCCGCGGTCTGGGTCCACGTCTCCCCGAGATCGGTCGAGCGGATGACCCGCAGGGGCGTCGGCGCCACGGAGGCGGCCGGCGTGCCCCCCACGAAGAACCCGGGGACGGAGGCGTCGTTGACGACGGCGATGAGCGTCCCGTCGGGGTGTGCGACGAGCTTCGCTGCCGTGAGCCCGCCCGGCACCGGTCCCTCGACGGGACGGTGCGTCCACGTCCGGCCGGCATCGGTCGAGCGCGAGAAGACGAGCTGGTGGGCGACGGCCTCCTCCCGGGCCCACATGATGCTGACCACCCCGGGGCTCCCGGGCTCGGTCGTCGGCGGGTGGAAGTCGTTGAGCGCCGGCGCGGCCCCGGCATCCTCGTCCACGAGCACCACGGCAGCCCACGTCCGTCCGCCGTCGGTCGAGGACGTCACGGCGATGTGCGAGCTGGCGGACCGCGGGTCCGGCCAGAAGCCGTCCAACGGCGAGGCCGCGAGGTAGAGCGTCCCCCCGTCGTCGAACACGAGCCGCGGGTGGATCACCCGATCCGAGCTTCCCCCGGTGCAGAGGCTCAGCCCCTCGACGACGGTGCGGGTCCAGCTCTGTCCGCTGTCGCGCGACGATGCCACCACGATGCCGGAGCCGCTGTCCTGGACCCACGCGGCGGCGAGGCGGGCCGGGTCGGTCGGGTGGACCGCCACGTCGGACTCGTCCTCGAGCTCCTCCGCGGCTCCGAACTGGCCGTAGACGAGGGTGCGGTCGTTCACCGGACACTCGCCGGCGAGCGGCGAGGGGCCCGACAGGCGCTGCGGCGCGCCCGTCGACGGGACGGCACCGAGCATCATGCCGGCGATCGCAAGCAGCAGCGTCGTCCGAGCCACACCTGCACCAAAAGGCATCGTCGTCTCCGATCCCCGGGTTCGGTCCCGGGCCGGCCCGTCCTGACCAGCCCTCCACACGAGACGCGTTCCGTCGGACGGAACGATCGTGAGGTTCCGTCGCGTGGCCCCGTGACCCGCGCGCGTCTCCTTCGTTGTCTCAGGGGCGTGGCACGGACGGGGAGGCGGATGGGGACCGATCTGCTCACGCCGGAGCAGCTCGACGAGCTCCGGGGCCTGGCTGGGACGCGCCGGCTCCGCCGGGGGGTGACGCTGTTCTGCGAGGGGGACCGCTCCGACACCGTGGCCTACCTTCTCTCAGGCCGGGTGAAGGTCAGCTACCACACCCGGACGGGAGTCGAGGTGGTGCTCGCCGTCCACGGGCCCGGCCAGCTCCTCGGTGAGCTGTCGGCCATCGACGGCAGCCCCCGCTCCGCTTCCGTCGTCGCGCTCGAGCCGGTCGACGTCGTCCTGGTTCCCGCCGTCACCTTCCGGCGCTTCCTCACGACCCACCCCGACCTCACGCTCCGGCTCCTCGAGCTCCTGGCGGAGCGTCTCCGCGACGCCGACCGGAAACGCGTGGAGTTCGGGTCGCACGACGTGGTGGGCCGCGTCGCCGCGCGCCTGTCGGAGCTCACAGAGCGCTACGGAGTCGCAGGCGACGGCACCGTTGACGTCGAACTCCCCCTCACCCAGGATGAGCTGGCGGCCTGGGTCGGGGCCTCCCGGGAGGGCGTGAGCAAGGCGCTGCGGGTACTGCGAGAACGAGGGGTGATCGCGACCGGCCGGCGACGGATCATCGTCCACGACCGCGATGAGCTCGCCCGGCGAGGGGGCTGAGTGTGGCGAAGTCCACATCCAGGGGTGGCCCCGGCCGCGGAAGCGGACACGGGCGACTGACATCGTCGTGCTCGGAACATCCGTGACGAGGACAGGCGGGAACGGTGGCTCCGACGGGGGACGCACGACCGCGCCGGCCGTCGTGGACGTGACGGTGGGGCTCGGACGCCGCGGCCGCGGACGCCGACCACTGGACCTGTTGGCCGGCACCGTGACGCGGAGCGGCGCGCCGACGGCCACGGCCGTCATCGGCCGCGAGGCGGAGCTCTCGCAGCTCGAGCGCACGGTCGACGACGCCGTGGCAGGGCGCGGCACGCTCGTCCTCATCGCCGGGGAGGCGGGGATCGGGAAGACCCGTCTAGCCGACGAGATCGTTCACCGCGCGGCGCAGCGGGACGTCACCGCGCTGCGCGCACGCTGCTGGGAGGGTGGAGGTGCTCCAGCGCTCTACCCGTGGGGCCGGTTGCTGCGTGCCATCCCCGACGCCTCGCCGGACGTGGCCACCCTGCTGCGGACGTTGACGGCCGGCGCCGCGGCGGCGGGGCCAGTGGGCTTCGAACTGCTGGACGCACTCGCGGGGTGCCTGCTCGGGCTCGCCGTGGACCGGCCGCTCCTCGTCGTGGTGGAGGACCTGCACGCCGCGGACACCGCCACGCTCACCGCGCTGCACCTCCTCGCCGACGCCCTCCCCGACGTGCCGCTGGCGTTCGTCGGCACCTACCGGGAGGAGGACGCCCGCCGGGCGCCCGAGGTGTCCCGGGCACTCGCGGACCTCGGTCGCCGCGGATGTGTGCTGCGCCTGATGGGCCTCGAGGTCGACGCGGTCGCGGCCATGCTGGCGTCCGGCAGGTCCCCCGTCCCCCCGCGGCACGTCGTCGAGCGGCTGACCCACGCCACGGGCGGGAACCCGTTCTTCATCGAACAGATCGCGCCGCTGCTGGACGGCACCCAGCGCAGCCTCCCGATCCCCGAGCAGGTGCGCGAGGTGATCCGGTGGCGGCTGGAGCCGCTGGACGACGAGGTCCGCGACCTGCTCGCGACCGGGTCCGTGCTGGGACCGGACTTCGACATGGCGACGCTCAGCTCCGTGACGCAGCGGCCTGCCGCGACGATCCTCGCCCAGCTCGCTGCCGCGACCGCGAGCGGCCTTGTCCGTCCCTCGGCGGATTCGCGCCTGCGGTACGGGTTCGTGCACTCCCTCGTCCGCGAGACCCTCTACGAGGACCTCCCGGCGGACCGCCGGCACGAGCTGCACCTCGGTGTCGCCGAGCTGCTCTCCGTCGCGAGCCCCCAGGGCCGCGTGGCCGAGCTGGCCCACCACCGCCTCGCCGCGCTTCCCCTGGGCGACGCGAACCGCGCCGTCATCGCCGCTCGGACCGCCGCGGCGCGCGCCTGTGAGCTCTGTGCGTACGACGATGCCGCGGAGCTCTACCGACGCGTCGTGCAGCTGATCGATGCCGGGCTGGCGTCCGACCGCGACCTCTGCGGAGCGCTCTTGGACCTCGGCGCCGCTCAGCGCCTCGGCGGGGACACGACCGCGAGCCGGACCACGTTCCTCGCCGCCGTCGATCTGGCATCGAACGGGGACCAGCTGGCCGAGGCGGCGCTCGGCTACGCCAGCGGGCTCGGGGGCCACGGCTTCGTGGACCGGGGGGACGACACCGTCATCGCGCTGCTCGAGCGCGCCGAGCGGCAGCTCGGGCCGGCCGACACGCCGCTCCGCGCCCGTGTCCTCGCACGACTGGCCATCGAGCTCTACTACACCCCCGCGGCCGCGCGGCGGGAGCTCCTGAGCCAGGAGGCCACGGACATCGCCGGCCGGGTCGGCGACGAGCATGCGACCCTCGTCGCCCGCTTCGGCCGCGCCTGGTGCCGCGTCGGACCCGACGACGTCGACGAGCGCCGCACGCTGGCATCGGAGCTCACCGAGCTGGCCGTCCGCGTCGGCGACAACGAGATGGCCCTCCGGGCCGAGCACCTCCGGCTCGCGACCGCGCTCGACGCCGGCGACATGGTCGAGGTGGACCGCGCGCTCGAGCGCTACGCGCGCCTCACCGACCGGGTCCGGCAGCCGCTGTACCAGTGGCACCTCGAGGTGCTGCGCGCGATGCGGGCGTTCGTGGCCGGTGACCTCGACGCGAGCGAGCAGCACGCCCAGTCGGCACTGGAGCTGGGCCTGCCGGTGCAGGGCGACACCGCCGTGCTCCTCTACGGGGTGCAGCTGTGCACGATCCGCTGGGCGCAGGGCCGCATGGACGAGATCGAGCCGGCGATCCGTGTGTTCGTCGAGCAGTACCCCACGAGCGCGTGGCGTCCCGCCTTAGCCATCGCGGCGACCGCCACCGGCCGGCTCGACGAGGGGCGCGTCCTGCTGGACCAGCTGGCGGCCAACGACTTCGCGGGCATCCCCCGGGACGGCAACTGGCTGGTCGAGTGCTGCTACCTGGCGATCCCCTGCGCGGTCCTCGGCGACGCCGGCCGTGCGGAGGTCCTCTACGAGCTGCTGCTGCCCCACGCCGGCCGGGCGGCGGTCGCCAACGCCGGCGCGGTCTGTTACGGCTCGGTCTCGACCTTCCTGGGGATGCTGGCGGCGACAGCCGGCCGCACGGACGACGCGCGGCGCCATTTCCAGGCGGGGTCCGTGCACAACCTCGCGATGGGTCATCGGGTCATGGCGACGTGGACGCTGGCGCGCCAGGCAGAGCTCCTCACGACCGCGGGGGACCGCAGAGCGGGCACCGTGCACCGTGACGCCACCGTCGGCGCGCGCGAGCTCGGCATCTCGACCGATCTCTCGGTGACGCCGGCGGCGGATCCGGGACCCGATCTCGACGTGCGCGCCGTGTTTCGGCGCGAGGGCCAGTTCTGGACCGTCGTCTACGGCGACACCAGCTGCCACCTGAAGGACGGCAAGGGCCCGCGCTACCTCGCGCAGTTGCTCGCCAACCCCGGGCAGCGCATCGCGGCGATCGACCTCGTCGGTACGGACACGATCCGTGCCGACGGCAGCGCCGGGCCGGCACTCGATGCGCAGGCGAAGGCGGCGTACCAGCAACGGTTGCGCGACATCAACGCCGAGCGCGACGAGGCCGAGGAGTTCCACGACCTCGGGCGTGTCGCCGCGCTCGATGAGGAGATGGCGGCGCTCGTGGCGGAGCTCAACCGTGCGCTCGGCCTCGGCGGCCGGGACCGCCCCACCGTGTCGCCGCTCGAGCGTGCACGGGTCAGCGTGACGAAGCTGCTGAAGCAGACGCTGCGCCGACTGGCGGAGGCCGACCCGGCGCTCGGCGCCCACCTCGACGCCGCGGTCCGAACGGGGACGTTCTGCGTCTACGCACCGTCCACGCCGATCCGCTGGGAACTCTGAGGGTCACGATCGTTCCGCGTGACGTCACGCCTCCCGGGTGAGTGACCACCCCGAGAGGACGAGCCACCCATGCTCACGTATCCCCGTGCCGGTGCCCTCGCGGAGGCGGAGGTGTGGCTGCGCCAGCTGCGCAGCGAGGCCGACCGCGCGGCTCACGCCCGCGTCGTCGGCTCGGAAGCGATGGAGGCGGCGGCGCGCGCGGCCGGCCGTCGGATCATCGATCGCATCACCGTGCTGCTCCTGCAGCAGCACGCCACGTCCCCGGCCGGCGCGCTGAGTGAAGCCATCTCGGCGGCCTGCACGGCGGAGCTCGCACGACTCGAGGGACGCAACGAAGCGTGGCGCTGGCGTCTGGCCGCGCACCACTGGGAGCGCGCCGGCCGGCCCGACGAGACCGAGGCAGCCCGTCGCCGGGCCGACGCCGACCGGAGGAGCGCATGAACGCCCGCGTCCGCCTGACGACGCTGGCCGTCCCCCTGCTCGTGGTGGCGGCCCTGCTGGCACCGGCCTCCGCGGCGCCGAACAACCTGTGCACCACGCCGCCACCGAACGAACCGGTCGTGCGCGAGGTCACCGTGAACCAGGGCGTCGACGACTACGGGACCCTCGCCTGGAACAAGCGCACGATCGTGCGTGCGTACCTCACGAAGGACATCTGCCACGACCTCGACACGGTCGAGCTGCGCTCGGCGGTCCTCACCTACCAGGTCGTGCTCTCGGACGGCACCGTGTCCGAGCCGGTGGAGGTTCAGCCGACGGCGCCGGTGGCCGGCCTCACGCTCGGCGACTACGGCGACGGGATCGTCGGCGGGACGGCGGCACATGACCCCACGTTCGTCATCGACGGGCCCCAGCTGCCCTCGAGCTCCCTGTTGTCCCTGATCGCGGATCTCTCGAGCGACGCATCGACCGCACCGTTCGAGCTGCGTCTGCAGCTCCGGATCGACTACCGGTCCGTCACGGGCGACGTCGTCACGGACGGGACGAAGACGCACGCCACGGAGCGGACCTTCGGCCGGAAGCAGAACGCACTCCGCATCGTCCTCGTCCCCCTCGTCGCCGGCGGTCACGTCGTCGACGAGGCCGACGTGACCGACGAGCTCTACACGCTCTCCCGCATCGCCCCGATCGCGTCCGGTCTGAAGCACGGCATCGAGCCGGGCGGTCCCGGGCTACGGCACGCATGGCATCCGGCCTACGACATCTCGGCCTACCTGGACGGTGCGGAGGGGACCATCTTCTGTGGTCTCGACGGGAACGCGGAGAAGGGCGGAGCGCCGGTGATGGCGGACCTCGCCGAGATCTACAAGCAGTACAACATCACTAACGGGGCCACCGTCGACCGCGTGGTGGGCATCGTCGCGCCCGGCCTGGCACCGGCGGACACGACCTGCCCCATGGGCAAGGGCGACGCGGGCACGAAGGTCGCGTGGGCTCGGGCGGACAGCCTCGGTGGTACCGACCGTGCGGGCAGCCTCATCGGACACGAGCTGTCGCACACGGTGGAGATCGCACACAGCTCCAGCCCCAACGCCGAGAGCGAGGACCGGGCCTTCGACTCGCTGACGGGCGAGCCGATCGCCCAGGACCGCGCCCTCATGAACTTCAACACGACCGAGGACTGGAACGACGGCGCGACGCTGCTGGAGCCGGCGCAGTGGGAGACGTCCATCTGCCGACTCACGCCCGAGTTCGAGAACCTCGAGGCCTGCACCACGACCACGCGCACCGTCTCGGGTGACGTCGGCAGCACCCTGGCCAAGGACGGTCACCGCTTCACCCTCGCCGGGCTCACGGACGGGACGCCGGCCGGCACCTCCATCTCCTCCCAGGAGGCGGCACTCGGCATCAGCACCGACATCGACGACCACAGCGACTTCAGGCTCGTGCAGCGCGACGCGGAGGGAGTGGTCCTGAGCGACGCCGGGGTCCCCGTCGCCGCCTCGCACCAGCACCTAGCCGACGGCACCAGCACGTCGGGCGCCCAGTGGCACTTCGGCATCATGGTGCCGACCGCGGACACGACGGCCGCGTACGAGCTGTGGCGCGGAACGCCTGACACGACCGACGGCGTCCTCCTCCACCGGCGCCTGCGGAACGGGGCGCCCACGATCACCAGCGCCGAGATCGTCCCCGTCGGGGACGACGCGCGGAACGTGACGGGGGACGAGCTCGACGAGGACGCGCCGGCGCTCTCGCACGACGGGTCGGTCCTGGCCTTCTCGATCGACGGTGCCCTCTACGTGCAGCCCGTGGGTGATCGCACGTCGCGGACGGGCCCCCTCCTGGGCACCGATCCCGCCTGGAGCGCCGACGGCCGCTTGGCGTACCTGCGCGGCGGAGACCTCCGGGTGGTCACCGTCACCGTGGTCGACGGCACGCCCCAGCTCGGAAGGGACGACCGTCTCGTCTACGACTCGGATGTCGCCGGGACTCACCCTGCACCCGCCTCGTCGCCGACGTGGTCGCCCGAGGGCCGCGAGATCGCGGTCATCATCGAGGGCCAGATCCGCGCGCTGACCGCGGACCCCTCGCTCCCCCACACCTCGCTCTGCTCGGAGCTGTCCGGCTGTCGCGTGCTGCAGGACCCGGAGGAGGTGCGCCGGATCGCGTGGTCCGGAGACGACCTCATGGCCTTCGACGACGGGGTCGACATCTCGGTCTTCGACGTCGAGCACGGCACCGAGCCCGAGCTGTTCCTCGAGCAGGTGACCCACCCCCGTTGGGGCGGCTCGTCGCTCGTCTCGCTGGAGGAGGGCGACGGGATCAAGCTCAGTGCGGTCGGCCGCGACGCCTTCGGCACACCGACCGTGACCGCCACCGCGTGGCTCGTGACCTCGGCCTTCGTGACGTCGCCCGCTCTGTCCGGAGACGGCACCAGGGCCGGGTGGATCGAGACGCTGTACGACAGCGTCAACGGGACACGCCATGACGACGTCATGGTGCTGGACACCGACCGTCGGAGAATCGTCGTCGACGCCACCGATGACGACCTCACGACGCTCGCCGGGACGGTCCACCTCTCCTGCGGGGGCCTCGAGCCCCTGGTACACCCGCTCCTCGTCTCCCTGCGTCCGGAGGTCACCGGCACCGGTGCGCGGTTCACGGCCGACGTGGACGACAGCGAGCTCTGCGCCGGAGGGGAGCTGTCCTTCGAGCTGAACGACGGTGTCCAGGTCGACGCCCGCTCCGTGGGCGACGCCGGTACCGCCGAGGCCCCGGTGGTGGGGATCCACGAACCACGGTCCGACGGGGCGTGGACCCGCTACCGCTCCCTTCCGCTCGCTGGCGCCGCGTTCGACCGGGACGGCGACGCCGTGGACGTCGCCTGGCAGCTCCACGCACCGGACGGGACGGAGACCGTCCTGTCGACGGATCCGTTCCCCGCACCCGTGCCGGCGCCGAGCGGCGGCTGGCAGGTCGGCACCTACACGATCGTGCTGCGAGGTACCGACACGTCGGGTGCGACCACGGAGACGCGTCGGACGTTCAACATCGTGGAGGACGCGGATGGCGACGGCATCCCAGCCCACATGGAGATCGCATCGTGCCTGGGGCAGGACGCCGACCAGGACCCCTCGACCCCCCACGGGGACCCGGACGGCGACGGCATCCCCACGGCCATGGACGGCGACCCCTGCACGAGCGCCGTCGACGTGGTCGCGGATTTCGAGCCCGACACGCTCTACGTGCCCTCCACGGGTTCCACGGTCTCGGTTCGGCTCTCGCTCGACGGTGCGGTCATCGACGGCAGCGTCTCCATGACGCGTATCGGCGGGTTCCCCGTCCAGCAGCCGGCGCTCTCGGTGTCGACCGAGCGCGACGGGACCGTGGTGGCGAAGTTCGACCGACAGTGGCTGAACGCCTTCCTCACGGAAGAGCAGCTCATCGGGACGTACGTCCCGATCGTGATCACGGGACTCCGTGCCGACGGCACCGGCTTCCGTGCGCTCGATCCCGCATCCCCGATCACGTCGCCCGGATAGGAGACAACATGCACGTCCGACGTTCTCTCGTCGCGGTCGTCTCGCTCGCCGTCACGACGGTCGCGCTGCCAGCGCTCGCCGCCGAGGATGATGCCGACGGTTGCCGCGACATCACCTCCGCGAAGGTCGAGTACCACCCCGATCGCTCCTACGACGAGGGCTTGACCCCTCTCACGCTGGACGACGGCGGCTGGGTCTACGACGGTGGTGGAACCGTCGTCGCGAAGGACGTGACGCTCGCCGCCCCCGCCTGCCGGTACGTCGACTACACGGTCTACATCTACGCCGACGAGCTCGACGAGAACGGTCTCCCCGTGCTCCTCGGCGCACGGCCCCTCACCGGCGAGGGGATGCGTCCCACCGTCCTGAGCTACGACTCGGCGACGGACGCCGTCGATCCGGTCCCGGACAGCTACTTCCAGGAATGCGTCCGCATCGTCCTCGAGACCGCATCCGGAGCGACCGGCGAGGTGTTCGACCGCGCTGCCGACGACGACCCTGACGTGGACATGGCCTACCGGAAGGTCTGCAGCCCCGACGAGGCGCGCACCTGGAACTGACCCGACCGCTGCCCCTTGCAGCCAGGTGACCCAGCCCCCCCCGACCTGCCAGGAGAACCCCCGTGACGCGTCCATCCCCCACCGTCTGCCGCATCGCCCCGGTCGTGAGCGCATCGCTCGTCCTGATCGCGATGCTCGTCCCCGCACGGGCAGAGGCCCGCGAGGAACCGATCGAGGTGGGTCTTTACGAGCCCGCGTTCTGGGAGGGGCCCGGGATCACGGCATCCCCGCTCGATCGGGAGGCGTTCATGGCTGGTTGGTCGTACGACCTCCACGTCCGCCACGCGGCGCCGGCCCTGCGGGTGAGCCTCGACCTCGTGCCCCATGGCCTGCGCGACTGGGCCGACGGGCGCGGGCCGGAGACGGCGACATGGTCGACCTGGGGGCTGACGAACGGACCCGCCGTCTGGCTCGGCGCGGTCGGCGCCCGGTTCGCCCTCGAGGTCGAGACCCCCTCAGGTGTGGTGCACCGGTCCGCGATGACGACCGGGTACTCGACCGAGCTGTTCCTCACGCGACCCGGAGCCGGACGACACCGCGTCCGGGTCGTGCCGCAGGACCTCGCCGAGTTCGCCGCGGCCGTCAACCGGGGGGTGTCCGGACGCGAGGGACTGTCGTTCCGGCTACGCGCGCAGCTCAACGACGGGAAGCTGGATTCGCCGCAGGGCGAGCTGCTGCCCAACCTACGCATCGTGCCGCCGTTCGAGATCGGCTTCGCCGCCCCGACCTACACCTTCGCGCCGAGCCCGAGCGTGCCGCCCGGGACGGCACACGGCTGCATGGCGGAGGAGCACGAGGAACACACGTTCGACCAGCTGGTTGGCGCGCTGACGGAGGACGCCGAGCCCGAGGGACCACCCGTGCACTGCCTGCGGTTCTCGGCGGGGATCGAGAACGCCGGCGACGGGCCGCTGGTCATGTCGGCGCCCCTCTGGCCGGACGATCCTGCGCATTCCGGCTGGTGGGATGCGCAGCAGGACAACTTCGACTTCCCCGCCTTCCAGCGCGTCCTGGTCCAGGAGGGGAAGCAGACCTCGTACCGGGACGGGAAGCTGGGCTCGGCCGGGATCATGCGGTTCCACCCGTTCCACGGCCATCACCACTACGAGAACGCCTACGGCTACACCCTCTACGAGCTGCGCGGCGACGAGCTCGTTCCGGTCGCCCCCTCCCGGAAGCGTGGGTTCAACCCAGGCGACGAGAAGCTCGCGGACTGGGAGAGCTTCGAGCAGTGCCGGCAGTCCTCGCGTGACCAGACGGCCGGGCCGGGCGGCTGTGCCTACACCGCCGCGGACGGCATCGCGGTCCTCGGACGCGGGTGGGGAGACATCTACGAGTGGAACCGCGGGGGCCAGTACGCGGAGGTGCCGCTGGACGAGCTCGGCCGGCCGCGGAAGGGCACGTACGTGCTCGTCGGGACGGCGGACCCGGACGGCGTGATCCGCGAGACCGACCGCTCTGACAACTCGAGCTACGCCTCGTTCGTGATCACAGGCGCGGAAGTGAAGGTCTGCGAACGAGGCTACGGCTCCGGTCCCGGCGATCCCGAGCGCAGGGTCATCGAGGACCACGACTGCGGCGGCTGATGCCGTGCCGCACGCCGGCGTCTCGACGCGTCAGGAGGGAACTGCGTCGAGGCGCCGGCACTCGTCCGCCGTCTCGTACTCCCCGATGGCGTCGAAGTACGCGGCGGCGCTCGTCGCCGCCGCACGGGCGGCCTCCACGTCGCCGGTCGCCCGCAGCGCCCGTGCCAGCGTCCAGCCGGCGTCCGCCATCGTCTCGACGTGACCGATGAGGGCGGCCACGCTGAGCGCTCGACGCGACCACTCGATCGCCTCGACGTGACGGCCCGCGGCCAGCAGCGTGTCGGCGAGGTTGCCGTAGCCGACGGCCCGGCCGGACCCGTGTGCCAGCCGCTCGAACTCCCGGATCGCCCGCTGGTTCAGGTCGATCGCCTCGTTGAGCTCCCCGCGACGCAACGCCACGACGGCCGCGTTGAGCAGCGCCCCGGCGACCTCCTCCACGGTCCCGCTGCGCTCGGCGAGGAGGATCGCGGTCTGCGTGGTCTCCGCCGCGGCGTCGAGCTGGCCGGCGTCGGCGTACGCACCACCGAGGACCCGTGCCGCGGTGGCCCCGCCAGCGCTGTCCCCGAGACGCTCGAACAGCTCGCCGGCACGGCTGGCATCCGCGATGGCGCCCTCGTGGTCCCCCGTCAGCGACCGGACCCGGGCCAGCTGTACCAGCAGATGGCCCGTCACGGGTCCCTCCGATCCGCCGGCAGCTTCCAACCCGCTCGTCAGTGCCTCCCTGGCCTCCCGCCACCGACCCAGCAGCGACAGCGTCCACCCGCGCTCGAGCAGCAAGGGCGCCGCGTCGTCGCCTCCGGGATCGAGCTCCGCCAACGCCGCCTCCGCGGTCGCCAGCGCCTCGTCGTAGTCCCCCCGTCGCCGGGCGGTCGAGGCCAGTCCCCGCCACGCCGCCACGTCACCGCGCCGATCCCGGACCTCGCCGTAGCCGGCGGCCGCTGGCGCGTACTCCCCGCGCAGCTCCTGCACGCACGCGAGCTCGAGGCACATGTCCAGCAGCTCGTCCGTCCGTGCCCGTTCCGCCCGGAGCAGCTCGGTCGCCCGCCCCAGGTGCAAGGCGACCTGATCGAGGGCGTGGAGCCGGCGGGCCCGGGTCGCCGCCCGCTGCAGGGCCGAGATGGCACGCGGGCCCCCCGCCCCGAGGTACCGGTGCCGGGCGGCGAGCTCGATGACGTCGTCGCCGTCGCCGTAGATGGCCTCCCCCGCATCGGCGACCCGCTCGTGGAGCTCACGCCGTCGCTGACGCGGGAGCCGTCCGTACGCGACGTCCTGCACGAGCGCGTGCGTGAACCGGACCCGGTCCTCGCCGTCCGGCTCGAGGAACTCGGCATCGAGCAGTTCCTCGACGGACTCGTCGACGCGCTCGTGGCAGACGGCGCGGAGCAGCGACAGCGGGACGCGTCGCCCGATCACCGCGGCGGAGGACAGGGTGGCCGCTGCGGGCCGGGACAGCGCATCGACCCGACCCGCGAGCACGCGCTCGATCGTGACCGGGAGGGCGGACGCGTCCCATCCCGGCGCGAGCCGCCAGCTGCCGTCGGACCGTCTCAACGCCCCTCGCTGTTGGAGGGACCGCACGAGCTCCCGGATGAAGAGGGGGTTGCCGTCGGCGCGCTCGGTGGCGACGTCGACCAGCGCGGGCGGTGGCGGACCGCCGAGTAGGTCCGACAGCAGGGCCACGGCGGCTCGTTCGCCGAGCGGGCCGAGACGCACCACCTCGCAGCCGGGGGGCGGCGGCTGCCCCGGACGCATCGTCAGGATCGCGGGGATACCGGCCGCGAGGAGGTCCTGCACCAGCAGGTGCGACCCCGCGTCGGCCCACTGGAGATCCTCGAGCGTCAGCAGCACGTCGTCGGCGAGGCCGCGCACCCACGCCACGTAGTCGGCGTGGGCGACGCGCTGGAACGCCTCCGGTGTGAGGTCGAGACCCGCCGTGCCCCTGCCGTCGGCGAAGGCCGCGAGGGCCGGCGACAGGGACGTCTCCCCGCGCTCCCGGCGGAGGAGGTCGACGAAGGGCCAGTACGGGATCCCGTTCCCGTACGACAGGCAGGCCGTTGCGAGCCGACGGAACGGCGCACCGCCGACGAGCGACTCGAGGAGCGCGGTCTTCCCGACGCCCGGCTCGCCGACGAGTGCGACCGGACGACCGCCCGCGAGCGCCGCGCGTGCGGTGACGAGTTCGTCGCCACGACCGACGAGCGCGTGCCCCCGCTGGACCGCGGCCCGACGGCGACCGACGAGGCGCCACACCGGGACGGGCTCGGGCTTGTTCCTCAGACGCATCGCCGGGACGGACTCGTACCGGAACCGGTCGCGGGTCAGCTCGACGGTGTCGAACCCCACGTAGGTGTCGCCCGGTGGCGCCACGGACTCGAGCCGTTGGGCGACGTTGACGGCGTCGCCGAGGATGGAGTAGTCGGCGGCGACGTCGCCACCGAAGGCGTCGGCGATGACGCGCCCGGTGTTGACCCCGATGTGCAACGACAGGCCGCCGGCCAAGTCGGAGAGGCCGCGGGTGAGCTCGGGCAGTCGGGCGTGCATCGCCAGCGCGACCTCCAGGGCGCGCTGGGCGTCGTCCTCGCGCGCCGTGGGCGCGCCGAAGAACACGAGGATCGCGTCGCCGGCGTACTTGGCGACCGTGCCCTCGTAGCTCTCGGCGATCACGGCGAGCCCACGGATGAGCGGCGCCACGATCTCGTGGAGGGCGTCGCTGTCGAGGCGGTCAGCCAACGCGGTGAAGCCGGACACGTCGGCGAAGAGCGCCGTGACCAGACGACGCTCGGGGCCCGTCGCCGCCCGCGGTCCGCCGGGCGATCCGCACTGTCCGCAGAAGCGGGTGCCGCCGGGGTTGTGCGCGGCACAGGTCCCACAGCACCAGGGCACGGGCAGCAGCTCCACCGACGACTGCATGGCGTGGCCGATCCGAGGTCAGTCGGTCGCTTGCCGGTCCAGCTCCTGGAGCCGCGCCGCCATGCCGGCCAGCAGCTTGTACGTGAGGCTCGGCGCCCCCTCGAGGAGGCTCCGGAGCTCCTGCGCGGACACCACGATGGCCTCGACCTTCGTCGCGGCCGTCACCGTCGCGTTCCGCGGACCCGGGTGCAGCAGGGCCAGCTCGCCGAAGAAGTCCCCGGGACCGAGCGTCGCCACGTCGTGTCCATCCCGCGACACCGTGGCCTTGCCGTCGCAGATCACGAAGAACTCGTACCCGGCGGTGTTCTCCCGCACCATGGTCCGTCCGGCGGCGAACACGAGGTCCGTCCCGGCTCGGGCGATCATCTGCAGCTCCTGCTTGGTGCAGACGCTGAACATGGGCACTTCCTTGAGGTGCTCCAGGTACCTGTCGCGCTTGCTCACCGCTGGCCTCCCGTCGTGATCGTCTGGGGCCCCGGGCCCCTCGCCCGGGCCACTCCCTCTGACCGGAGGGCGTGACCTCCGACGGAACGATCGTGACGTCCAGCGCCGCTCGGTCACCTCGACGGGGCGATCCATCCGGGAGGGCACGATCGTGCCGTCGGACGTCACGCCTCGAAGGTGGGTCGACGACCGGAGCGGGAATGGTGCTGACCGCGAAGCTGGTGGCCGCGGCCGTGGCGTTCACCACGCTGACGGGGGCGGCCGTTCCCGGCCTGCCCTCGCCGGGGGTGCCACCTCGCGGTGCCAACGATCCCTCCTGCACGGGTCCCGTGGTGGTGCTCATCCACGGCACCCGTGCGGACATGACGGTCAACTGGGGCTACATCTCGCCGAGGCTCCGTGAGGACGGGTTCTGCCCGTGGGCGCTCGACCTCCCGGATCGCGGGCAGGCCCCGGCAGCGGAGTCCGCCGCTGCCGTGGGGCGGTTCGTGCGGGAGGTCCGCCGGGCCACGGGGGCGAGGAAGGTCAGCATCCTCGGCCACTCCGTCGGCGGGATCCTCGGCCGGCACCACGTCCGGTTCGACGGCGGACGGACCCGGGTCGACGACCTCATCTCCATGGGGACGCCGCAGTACGGGTACTGGTCGCCACGGCCCTACGACGAGGTCGACGCGGTGTTCAACACCGGCTGCGACAGCTGCTGGGAGCTCAAGGCCGGTTCTGCGTACCTGCGGCGTCTCAACCGGGGCGACCCGACGCCTGCTCGCGTTTCGCACACGCAGCTGATCACGGAGGACGACCAGGTCGCCACACCGATCGACAACCAGCGCCTGCCGGAGGGGCACGGCGTCTCGAACATCGTCATCCAGGCGTCCTGCCCGGACCATCACGTCGACCACTTCATGATGGCCGCCGACGACGTCGTCTACCAGTGGATCCGCCACGCCCTCCGGACCCGTGGGCCCGCACGGCCTGCTTGGGACGTGGACTGCTGAAGGGCTACGCGTCGTCGCTCGGGTGGCGGCGTCGCCGCCGCAGGTGGGCGCTGAGGAGGCTCGCGGCGGCACCGGCAGCGGCCGCGCCGCCGCCCGTCGCCGGCAGCGGCGCGGACGGGCCCGCCGGCTCGGTCTCCTCGGCCGGCGGGGGCCGCGCCGCGGGGTCGTCGATGACCGCGAGGATCTCGGCGGCGGCGCGCTCGCCGGAGCGGACCGCACCGTCCATGTAGCCGTTCCAGGTGCTCGCGGTCTCGGTGCCGGCCCAGTGGATGGGGCCGACAGGCTCGCGGAGCGCCCGCCCGTACGACAGCAGCACGCCCGGCGGGGTGACGCCGACGTAGCCGCCCCGCGCCCAGGGCTCCGCCTGCCAGTCCTTCTCGAGGTAGGCGCGGACGTCGCCGGCGCGGGCGCCGAAGTAGCGCACGAAGCACTCGGTCGTCGCCTGCTGCCGTTCGGCGCGGGTGCGCCGGCCCCATCCGCGCGCCGCGTCGCCCTCGAAGAACCCGAGCAGCACGCCCGGCGTGCCGCTCGGCGGGGTGTTGTCGAAGGTGATCTTCACCGGCCCGACGTCGCTCGTCGCCTGACCCGCCAGCCCGTCGGCACGCCAGAACGGCTCGTCGTAGACGCACATGACCTTGATGACGCTCCCCATCGGCATGCGCTGGGTGAGCTGGTCGCGCCGCGCCGGCAGCGGCGGGTCGTACGCGAGCCGTCCCGCGAGCGCCGGTGCCATCGCGACGACCGCCCGTCGGGCGCGGATCGCGAACCCGTCGCCGACCACGCGGACGCCCGCGGCGGACCGCTCCACGGCCCGCACCGGCGCGGACAGGAGCACGCGGTCACCGAGCCCGCGCGCGACGCGCAGCGCGACCTCCTGGGACCCGCCGACGAAGCGGTCCTGCTGCGCCCCGCCGGAGGTGTTCAGCAGCGCGTCGACCGAGCCCGCCGAGGCGACGTAGAACATCGCGTGGAGGAACGACAGGTCGCGCGGCTGCACCGACCACACGGCCTCGATGGCGAGCTCGATCAGCTCCCGGCCGTCGGGCGAGACGATGTTGTCCT
>JAHWKB010000086.1 GCA_019348115.1 Actinomycetota bacterium
TGCCGCCGCACTTCCCGAAGTTCGCGAACGAGCCCAAGCGCGTCCCGCCGAGCCGCGCCGCCGACCGCGACTGACGACGCGTCGGCGTCCGCCCGTCAGCGCACCGTGGCCCGGCACTCGTGCAGTCGTCCACGTGCCGTGCCCCCCACGGCGACCGAGTCGAGCACCCCCTCGAGCACCGCGAAGGTCCGGTTGACCCAGTCGTAGCGCTCGTCGCCGGTGCGGAACCGGAACGTCGTCACGAAGACCCGTGCGCCGTCCTCCTCGCGGAGCGTGGCGATGCCGTCGAGCTCGACCCAGATGGCCGCGCCGTCCTCCGTCGTGAGGACACCGCGCAGCGTCGGGAGGTTCACCCCGTCCGCCCGTCGTGGCGCGAGGTTGGTGAGCCGCAGCGACCCCGCCAGCCGGTCGCCGGTGAGCCGGCCGTCCATCGTGCCGTACAGCTGCCCGCCGTTGCCGTGGTCCAGCGCCTCCAGCGCGGTGTACGTGAGCTCCACGTCGGCGAGCTCGACCAGCTCCATCTCTCCCTCCTCTTCGAGATGGCGACATCATCCGGCCCGGGCGCCTGACCGTCCAGTGGGACAGGCCGGACTCGGTGCTGGTCACGGAGCGGTCCGACGGGGATGATGGGACCGACCGCGCCGCGCACGGAGGTGGGACGCATGACGGTCGCCGAACAGCTCGAGGACGCCATGAACGCCCACGATCTCGCGGCGTTCCTGGCGTGCTTCCACGACGACTACCGCAGCGAGCAGCCGGTCCATCCGGGCCGCGGCTTCGGCGGACGGGACCAGGTGGAGGCGAACTGGTCCGCGATCTTCGCGGGTGTCCCGGACTTCGCCGCCGAGCTGGTGCGCGTCACGGGGCGCGAGGAGGAGTGGTCCGAGTGGCACTGGACCGGCACCCGCCGGGACGGCGACGCCCTCGACATGGCCGGCGTGATGATCTGCGGGATCCGGGACGGGCGGATCGCGTGGGGCCGGCTCTACATCGAGCCGCTCGAGGCCGAGCCGGAGGGGATCGACGCCGCCGTCCGGCGCATGGCGGGGGCGCCACCGGAGTGACGGGTGGCAGCGGACGCCGCGGCGCGTGGAGCATCTCGCACGAAGCGCCGCACGGGATGGCCGTCGCGTGCCAGGATGCGCTGCCGGGGGGCGGGCACGGAGGCGGGCATGCGGCGGTCGGACTGGAAGGCGGTGCTCGACGTGGTCGGGCCCGCGTCGCTGGAGCACCTCGAGTCGCTCCCCGACCGGCCCGTCTACCCGCGGGGCGACCGCGCGGAGGTCATGGCGGCGGTCGACCGCGAGCTCCCGGCCACCGGCGTCGACGCCGCGACGGTCGTGGCGGATCTCGCGCGCGAGGTCGGCCCGTACGTGACCGCGGTCGCGAGCGGACGGTTCTTCGGCTTCGTCATGGGCGGCCTCCACCCGGCTGCCTGGGGCGCCGAGATCCTCGTGTCCACCTGGGACCAGAACGCGGGGCTCTACGCCCCGACGCCGGGGGTCGCGGCGGCCGAGGAGGTCGCCGCCCGCTGGATCCTCGAGCTGGTCGGCCTGCCCGCGGAGAGCTCGGTCGGCTTCGTCACCGGGGGCCAGATGGCGACGTTCACGTGCCTCGCCGCCGCACGGCACGAGGTCCTGCGCGCGGTCGGGTGGGACGTCGAGGCCGAAGGGCTGATCGGCGCGCCCCCGCTCACGGTCGTGCTCAAGACCGGTGTGCACTCGACGGTGCCGCGGGCGCTGCGCTACCTGGGCCTGGGTGAGCGGGCGGCGCGGAGGGTCGCCTGCGACGACGAGGACCGCATGCGCCCCGACGCGCTCGACGAGCTCCTGCGGACGGTCACCGGACCGACGATCGTCGTGGTCGAGTCCGGCAACGTGAACACCGGCGCGTTCGACCACTTCAGCGCGGTCGCCGACGTCGTCGACGCCCACCGTGCCCGCGGCAACCCCACCTGGGTCCACGTCGACGGCGCCGTGATGCTCCTGGCCGCCGCCGCACCCTCGTTCGACGACCGCACCCGCGGGGTCGACCGCATGGACTCGTGGTCCACCGACGGCCACAAGCTGCTGAACGTCGCCTACGACTGCGGCATCGCGATCTGCCGCAACGCCGCGGCCCACCGCGCGGCCATGAGCGTCCAGGCGAGCTACCTCGAGCAGGGGGGTGACGTCCGGGACGCGATGGACTGGAACCCGGAGTTCTCCCGCCGTGCCCGTGCGCTCGGCGTGTACGCGACGTTGCGCTCGCTCGGCCGGGAGGGGGTCGTCGAGCTCGTCGAGCGGACCTCCGCGATGGCGCGACGCTTCGCCGACCAGCTCGCGGCGAGCGGGCAGGCGGAGGTCGTGAACGACGTGGTGTCCAACCAGGTCCTCGTGCGGTGGCTCGCGCCGGACGGCGACCACGGTGCGCTCGTCGACGAGGTGATGGCGCGCATCCGCGCCGAGGGGACGGCTTTCTTCAGCGGCACGTCCTACCGGGGCGAGCGGCTCATGCGCATCTCGGTGTCGGACTGGGCCACGGACGAGGACGACGTCGACCGCACGGTCGCCGCGCTCCTCCGCCACGCCGCCGCCGCGACCGGCTGAGCCGTCCACGGCCACTACCGTGGGTCCCCGAGGCGGGGAGGTGCGGGTGCGCGACGCGGTGGTGGCGGTGTTCTTCGGCCTGCTGGCCGTCGGCGCGCTCGCCGGCGCGTGGTGGTTCATCGACGCGCGTGTGCTCACCGACCCGCAGGCCGAGGCCGAGGCGGCCATCGACGCCTACCTCGTCGCCTGGGAGCGCGGCGACACGACCGCCATGCTCGGGGGCGTGCCCCAGCCGGCTCCGGAGGGCTTCGTCACGACACATGAGCAGCTGCGCGAGGGGCTCGCGGCGGAGGACGTGCGGGTGGAACGGGGCGACGTGGTCCTCCAGGGCTCGCAGGCCGACACCGACCTCGACGTCGAGGTCGACGTCGGTGATGCCGGCACCGTCACGTGGTCGAGCGAGCTCACCGCGCAACGCCTCGAGGGCGAGTGGCGCGTGCTGTGGGAGCCGACGACCGTTCACCCGGACCTGCGTGCCGGCTGGACCTTCGACGTGATCGAGGAGCCCGCCGCCCGCGCCGCCATCCTCGCGCACGACGGCACGCCGCTGACCGCGCCCGGCGAGCTCGTCACGGTCGGGATCGAGCCCCAGAGGATCGCGGACCGCGACGCGTTCCTGGCCGCGATCTCCGAGCTGCTGCCGGACGCGGCCGCGGACTTCGAGGAGCTGCTGGCCCGCGAGGACCTCCGGCCGGACTGGTACTACCCCGTGGTGACGCTCCGTCCCGATCGCTGGGAGGGCGTCGCGGACGACGTCATCGCACTCCGCGGCACCGACGTCCGCACCGAGGCGGCACGGGTCGGTGCCGACGACGGCTTCGCCCTGCACACCCTCGGCCGCGTCGGCCCCGCCGGCGAGGACCGCGCCGCGGACCTCGGCGTCGAGCCCGGCGACGACGTCGGCCTCTACGGGCTCGAGGCGGCGCTCGACGACCGGCTGACCGGCACGCCGGCGTCGGAGGTCGTGATCCGGGACGGGGACGGCGAGGTCCGTACCAGCCTCGACCGCTTCCAGGCCGACCCGCCGGAGCCGGTCACCACCACGCTCGACCACGAGGTGCAGACGGCCCTCGAACGGGCACTCGTCGGGCAGACCGGCACCATCGGCGTGGTCGTCGTCGACGCGCCGTCGGGCGCGGTCCGGGCGGTGGCGAGCCGGCCGCTCGATGGCTTCAACCGGGCGCTGGCGGGGCGCTACCCGCCGGGCTCGACCTTCAAGGTCGTGACCGCCGCGGCGATCCTCGACGCCGGCACGTCACCCGACGACGAGGTCGCGTGCCCCGGCGAGGTCGTGCTCGGCGGTCTGCGCCTGCGCAACGCCCACGAGCTCGCGCTCGGGACGACCACGCTGACGCAGGCCTTCGCGCAGTCGTGCAACACGACGTTCGCCGACCTGGCGACGGACCTGCCCGCTGGCGCAGTGGGGGAGACGGCCACGCTCCTCGGCTTCGGGGTGTCCTACGAGCTCCCCGTCGACAGCGTCGGCGGCAGCTACCCCGAACCGCAGGACCTCGCCGAGCGCGCGGCCGCGGCCATCGGGCAGGGACGGGTGGAGGCGAGCGCCCTGCACATGGCGAGCGTCGCCGGCGCGGTCGCCTCGGGATCCTGGCGACCGCCGCACCTCCTCGCGGACGACGGACCCGCTGACGGCACCGACCTCCCCGCCGGCGTGCGGTCCGACCTCGTCGACCTCATGGAGGCCGTCGTGCGCGAGGGCACGGGCACCGCGGCGCAGGTCGAGGGGCCCGAGCGCGTCGCCGGCAAGACCGGCAGCGCCGAGTTCGGCTCCGGCGACCCGCCGGCGACCCACGCGTGGTTCATCGGGTTCCGCGGCGACCTCGCGTTCGCGGTCCTCGTCGAGGACGGCGGCGAGGGTGGCAGCGTCGCCGCCCCGATCGCCGCCCGCCTCCTGCGCGAGCTCGGGTGACGGTCAGACCGTCCCGTCCCGGGGCTCGAGGACGACCACCGGCGTATCGGTGGAGCGCAGGGCGGCGAAGGCGTCGAGCTCGGGGGTGACCGCCTGCCACCGCTGCCACAGCCGCTCGCGCTCCTCGCCGGTGGCGACGCGTGCCCGCACGGGGCCCGGGTCCTCGCCGGCCACGCGGACGACCGCGTCGGGGTGCGCCTCGAGGTTGCGCCACCACGACGGGTGGCCCTCCTGCCACCCGTTCATCGCGAGCGTGACGAGGTTCGGACCGTCCTCGAGGTAGCCGACGATCACGCTCCGTTCCAGCCCCGACGTCCGCCCGATCGTCGTGAGGTGGAGCGCACCCCAGCCGCGCTTGCTCGCCGGCGTCCAGACGAACCGCCCGCCGCTCAGCCGGTACAGCCCCCGGTGGACGCGCCACGCCGTGTGCACGAACCACGCCGGCGGCACCTTCGGGGAGCCCGTGGTCGCGTCGCTCATCGCGCCGCCGCGAGGATCTCGGCGACCGAACGGTCGACGTCGCCCTCCGTGGTCGCGGCGTTGGCGACGGAGACGCGCAACAGCCGCTGACCCCGCCAGGTCGTGCCTCCGAGCCAGCAGATGCCTCCGCGCTGGACCAGCGACAGGACCCGCTCGGTCTCCGCCTCGCTGCCGACGGCCACCAGCACCTGGTTGAGGACGACGTCGTTGACGACCTCGAGCCCCCCGGCTGCCAGCCCGTCGGCGAACCGGCGGGCCAACATGCAGCAGCGCTCGATCACGTCCGCGATCCCGTCGCGGCCGAGCTGTCGCAGCGCGGCCCACGTGGCGAACCCACGTGCGCGGCGGGACGATCCCAGGGTGAGGTCCGCGCCGACCGCCGGTCCACTCCCGGACCCGGTGAGGTACGCCGCGGTGTACGAGACGGCGGCGGCGTGGGTCCCGGGTCGCGAACAGAAGACGTACCCGGCGTCGTAGGGCACGTTGAGCCACTTGTGCCCGTCACAGCCCCAGGAGTCGGCTGCCTCCAGACCGGCGACGAGGTGTCGGGTGGTCGGGCTGGCGGCGGCCCACAGCCCGAAGGCGCCGTCGACGTGCACCCAGGCGCCGTGGTCGTGCGCGATGTCGCATCCCGCACGGAGATCATCGCAGGCGCCGGTGTTCACGTTGCCAGCCTGGAGGCACACGATCGTCTGGCCCGCCGGCGTATCCGCCAGCACCCGCTCCAGGTCCCCGACGTCCATCGCTCCGTTGTCGCCGGCCCGCACGGGCGCGATCGCGTCCGTCCCGAGGCCCAGCAACCGGACCGCCCGGTCGATCGTCGCGTGTCGCTCCTCCGACGCGACGATCCGGATCGTCGGTGCACCGGCGAGCCCGTGCCGCTCGACGTCCCAACCGACCTCGGACAGGACGTGGTGCCGGGCGGCGGCCAGCCCGACGGTGTTGGCCTCCTGCCCGCCCGTGACGAAGCCCACCGACGCGGAGCCCGGGATGCCGAGGAGGTCCTTGAGCCAGGTCCCGGCTCCGGCCTCTGCCGCCATCGCCGCGGGCGACAGGGCGGTGTTGAAGGCGCACTGGTCCCACCCGGCGGCCACGATGTCCGCAGCCGTCGCCGCCTCGAGGGCGCCACCGATGACGAAGCCGAAGTAGCGCGGCCCGGCGGTCGCCATCAAGCCGGGCTCCGCGGCCGCCACCAGGGCGTCCAGCACGTCGTGGGGTGGGCTGCCGGTCGCTGGCAGCGCGCCTCCGAAGGCGTCTGCGAGCGCATCGACATCGAGGCGGGCCGTCACCGGCCGGTCCGCGAGGCCGGCGCGGAAGTCGGCGGCGTACCGCGCCGCGCGATGGAGGACGTGATCGGCCTGCCCGACCTCCCCGGCCGCCCCCGGCGTGGGTCCGGTGTGCATGCGCTCTCTCCCCTTCGTCGCCCGGACGGCCTCCGGTCGGTGGCTCAGACCGGGACCGAGTCGTACCGGCTGGCGATCTCGGCGCGGACCGCCGGATCGGTGATGCTGTTCCCCGGCAGCCCCCCGAGTTCCAGGAACATGCCCTCGAGCCCCCCCGGGGTGAACACGACGAGCAGCGCGCCGCCGCCCGGCCCCGCGGCCATCACGTGCGGCGTCCCGCGCGGGACGAGCAGGAAGTCGCCCTGGTCGGCCCGCAGCGTGCGCCCGCCGCAGGTGAAGTCGAAGGTGCCCTCGAGCACGTAGAAGGACTCCTCCATGTGCCGGTGGACGTGGGGGACCGTCCACGCGCCCTCGGACCCGCGGAACTCCGCGATCCCGAGCGTCCCGTCCGTCCGTGCCTGCGGGACGACCACGCGCATGCGGGCGATGCCGAGGTCCGCGGACTCGCCGTGGCCGTGCTCCAGGAAGTAGGCGTCCACCGTCAGCTGCTCCGTTCCGGGACTCCTCCGAGTCCGTCGCGATCCACGTGGAGGCTCCCGCGCGCCGTGCCGTAGAGTCAATCCCAAGATCTGAACTCGCTCGGGAACGACACCCCTTGGGGACAGGCCGATGAAGAGCTACGGGCAGTACTGCCCCATCGCGCGGACGTCCGAGCTGTTCGCGGAGCGATGGACCCCGATCATCGTGCGCAACCTCGCGGCCGGATGCCGCACCTTCACGGAGATCCGGGAGGGAGCCCCGGGGATCCCCAAGGCGCTGCTCGCCGAGCGTCTCCGGTTGCTCGAGCGCCACGGGGTCGTCGAGAGCGGCCGCAAGGAGAACGGCCGGGGGTCCGTCTACACGTTGACCGAGAGCGGCTGGGAGCTGAAGGCGGTGTGCGACGCCATGGGCGCCTGGGGCGCGAGGTGGCTCGAGCTGCAGCCGCACCACCTCGACCCCGCCTACGTCCTGTGGGCGACGAGCCGGCTCATCGACCTGGACGAGGTGCCCCGGGGCGGGGTCGTGGTTCGCTTCGACCTGCAGGGCGACCCCGTGCGCCGGTTCTGGATGGTCCTGCACCGCCCCGCCGCCGAGCTGTGCACCTCACATCCGGGCCGCACCGAGGACATGATCGTCACGACCGACGCCGAGGCGCTCGCGCAGTGGAACCTGCGTCGGACCACGTTCCAGGCGATGGTGCGCGCGGGACGGTTCCGGCTGCAGGGACCGGTGGAGCTGCAGCAGGCGTTCCCCACCTGGATACGCCCCAGCCCGTTCGCGCACATCGCGCCCGCGGACGGACCGACCGCGCCGAGCTGACCGGCTGTCGGCCGAACGCACGTCCGCGGGCCTACCGGCCGGCGACCCGCTCGGAGAGCGGACCGCTCGCCTGCGCCGACCACGGGCTCCGGAGGTCGGGCGCGTGCTCGCTGCGGCGGTACGCGTCGCAGAACGCCGCCTCGTCGCCCGGGAACACCGGGTCGTGGGCGACCAGGGCGGGACGGATGAGGTTCCACGGCCGCTTGTGACCCTCGAACGAGCCGGACGTCCCTCCTCCGACCGAGACGGCCTCGTCCCGGACCGTGATCACGAGGTCGAGCGCGCGGTGCACCGACGTCTTCTGCCCGCCGGCACCGGCCGCCCAGAACATGCCCACGTCGTGGCGCTGGGTGGCGAACGGGAAGCCGCCGTTGTCGTCCGGCGCCTCGAACGTCGGGCCGTGCGGGTAGGACGCCCAGCGGGTGAACGGTGAGCAGGCGAGGTCCGTGGTGCCGCTCGAGTAGACCTGGCCCTGGGCGGCGTTGACGTACGTGAGGTAGCCGTAACCGGTGTTGGTGTCCTCGAACGCGGGGTGGGTCATCCGGTAGACCCACCGCTCGGAGACGATCTGCTCGCCGTTCCAGCGACCCTTCCGGAGCAGCAGCAGGCCGAGCCGCGCGAGGTCGTGCTGGCTGCTCTTCAGGCTGTAGGCGATGTTCTCTCCGCGCCAGGTGGAGCTCGTCATGCCGAGGGGGGCGAACAGCTCCTCCGTGGCGAGCTCCCGCACGTTCTCCACGCCCGGGAAGCCCTCGGGCTCCTCCGCGATGGCCCGGTCCATGGCCCCGACGAGGACGTTGATCTCGCGCTCGCCGAGGGCGTCGTAGCTCCACGTCCCCTTCTCGCCGTGCCGCAGGTCCGGCTTCGTCGCGGTCATCGCCAGGACGTGCGCGATCGTTGCCTCGGGGTTGATGTCGCCGAGCTCGTCGGCCGGGACCCAACGCGTGATGGGGTCGGCGTCCGAGAGGCTGCTGCGGTCCGCGACCATGCCGACGAGGAGGGCCCCGAACGTCTTGGTGATGGAGTGCACGGGGTACGTGGCGGTCGCGCCGGTGGGGTAGCCCCCGGTCCAGCAGAGCGTGCCGTACCGGACGACGGCGAACGGGGTGTGGACGAGCTGCCGGCTCGCCTCGTCCATGAGCTCGGGATCGAGCCCGCACTCCTCCGCGACGCGGTCGCGAGGCACCTGCACCCACGGTCGCGTGCCGGGGTCCGCCGCCGTCCGTGTCGCCGCGGCGCCGCTCGCCGGCCTCGCGGCATCGGTGGCGGTCCTCGCCGGCAGGCCCGGGGTCGCCGCGACGAGGCTGACGGCGGCGGCGAGGGCGGCGGCGGCGCGGGCACGGATCACGGTGGGCTCCCGGCGGGTGTCCCCGTCATCGTTCGACGCGCCGGGTCGCGGCTCCTGCCGGTGGCGCGGCCGCGGGTCGTCAGCCGCCGACGCGGACCTCGTGCGCCGACACCGTGATGCGCTCGAGGAACCGCTCGTCGGGCTCGCGGCCGATGCCGGGTCCGCTCGGGACGGCGAGGTGGCCGTCCTCGAGCACGAACGGCTCGGTGACGTCCTCGGCGAAGTAGCGCGCCGAGGCCGAGGTGTCGCCGGGGAGCTGGAAGTTCGGCAGCGCCGCGAGCGCGACGTTCGCGGCGCGGCCGATGCCGGTCTCGAGCATCCCCCCGCACCACACGGGGACGTCGTGCGCGGCGCAGGC
>JAHWKB010000297.1 GCA_019348115.1 Actinomycetota bacterium
CGAGCTCGCCGGTCAGCGTCGTCGAGAAGAACGGCGGGTCGTCGGAGTTGACCGTGACGTTCAGCCCCGCCTCCCACATGCGCGGGAACGGGTGGGCGTCCAGGTCGTCGACGATCCCGAGGGAGACGTTCGAGGACGGGCAGACCTCGAGTGGGGTGCCCTCCTCGGCCAAGCGCTCCACGAGCGCGGCGTCCCTCACCACCGAGATGCCGTGACCGATGCGGTCGGCGCCGAGCACGTCGACCGCCCGTCGCACCTCGTCCGGACCGCCGTTCTCGCCGGCGTGGACGGCCAGCCCGACGCCGAGACGGTCGGCGGCCTCTCGGAGGACCGTCAGCTCCGCCACGTCGATCGACCCCTCGACGCCGGCGAGGCCGAGGCCGGCGATCGGCGCGCCGGCGGCGAGCGCGTCCGCCACCAGGGCCGCCGTCTCCTCCGCGTGCTCGACCCCGAGGTCGCGCACCGCGTCGACGATCAACCGCACCTCCGTCCCCGCCACCGACGCGAAGCCCTCGCGGACGGCCTGCCACATCGCGGTGGGCTCCATCCCGTTGCGGACGTGTGTGAGGGCCGTGAAGGTCGCCTCCGTGTAGCGCACCTGCTGCTCCGCCTGGTGGCGGGCGAAGTCGGCTGCGGCGGTGCGGAGGTCCGCGGGATCGCGCAGCTGGCGCGACGTCGCGAGGAAGGTGTCGACGAAGTGGAGGAAGTCGCGGAAACGACGCGGGTAGGCGCCGTCCTCGAGCACGAGCACCTCCTGCGGGTCCTCCCCGTGGCGCGCCGCGAGCGCGACCGCGGTGGACGCCCGCACCGACCCCTCGAGGTGCACGTGCAGTTCGATCTTGGGCAGGGAGGCGAGCTCGGCGGGGGAGAGCGGCACGGGTGGACTCGGTCTCGGATCGGGGCCGGAGGGGCCTCGCAGCCTATCGACGGGCCGGATGTGCTCCCCGCCTTCGGGCCGGGTCGGGCGGGAGTACCGTCCGCGCCATGACCGGCGACCTCGCGCGCAGCTACCACGAGCGCACGAGCCACACGTGGCGGAGCGTCCGCTCCAGTGGCCACCAGCTGGACTGGACGACCCAGCCCCTGCCGTTCAAGCTCTACCCCGACCTCCCGCCGCTGCCCCTGCCCGTCGACCTCGCCGAGACCGACTGGCCGGCCATCGACGCCCTGTCGGGGGAGCCGCCGCCGAACCCCCGGCGTTTCGACCGCGCGCGGCTCGCAGCGCTGCTCTTCTACACCGCCGGCGTGACCCGCCGGTGGGAGCGTGGCGACCGCCAGCTGCGCTTCCGCGCCGCGCCGTCCGCCGGCGCGCTCTACCCGATCGAGACCTACGTCGTCGTCCGTGACCTCGACGACGACGTCCCCGCCGGCGTCTACCACTTCGAGCCGCTCGAGTTCGCCCTCCGCCGGCTGCGCGAGGGCGACCACCGGGCGGAGCTCGCGGCGGCCGCCGCCGACGAGGACGTCGCGCGGGCCCCGGTGACCGTGGTCCTGACCGGCATCCCGTGGCGGTCCATGTGGAAGTACCGGCTCCGTGGCTACCGGCACCTGTACTGGGACGCCGGGGCCATGCTCGCGAACCTCCTCGCCATCGCGACGGGGATGGCCGAGCCCGCGCGGATCCTCACGGGCTTCGTCGACGAGCGGGTCGGTCACCTGCTCGGCCTCGACCCGGACGAGGAGGTGCCGCTCGCCGTCGTCCCGCTGGGCGTCCCCGACGCCAGCCCGGCGCGCCCATGGAGGGACGGCTGGCCCCCGGACCTGCCGCACCGGACCGTGCCGGTCGCGCCCCACCGCGTGCACGACCCGTCGGTCTTCGCCACCCACCGCGTCGGCGACCTGGCAGACGTCGGCGCCGTCGAGCGCTGGCGCGCGTCGATGCAGGACCTCCGGATGGAGCCGGCGACCCCCCGACGGCCGGCGCCGCTCGTCGCGACCTTCGACACCGTCGAGGAGGTCATCCTCCGCCGCGGCGCCACCCGCCGCTACGCCCGGGCCTGCGTTCCCGCCGCGGGCCTCACCTGGCCGCTCGCCGTGGCCGCTCGCGACGTCGACGCCGACTTCGTCCTGCCGGGTGACACCCTCCTGTCACACCACGCCATCGTGCATGCCGTCGAGCACGTCCCGCCGGGTGCCTACCGCTGGCTCCCGGACGGACTCGAGCTCGAACGGCCCGGGAGCTACCGGGGCGAGGCCACCCAGCTCTGCCTGGAGCAGCCCCTCGGCGGCGAGAGCGCCTACACGGTCCTGCACACCGCCGACCTGCAGCGGATCCTCGACAAGGGGGGCGAGCGCGCCTACCGGGCGGTCCTGCTCGAGGGCGGCGTCGCGCTGGGACGGATCCAGCTGGCCGCGTTCACGCTCGGTCTCGGTGGCACCGGGCTCACCTTCTACGACGAGGACGTCACGCGCTTCCTCGGCCCGCCGGCGGAGCCGATCTGCGTCACCTCCGTCGGGGTCCCCGCGTACCGCGCACGCGCGGGCAGCCGACCGAGCGACGCGCCGGCAACCCGGCTCGTGCGCTGACTCAGCGCAGGGCGGCGATCTGCTCCTCGAGCACGGCGTCCCGCTCGGCCTTCCGCTCCGGCGTGCTCGCGGCGGACAGCATGGGGATGAGCACCCCCGTGACCGCTGTCACGATCGCGATGGCGAGGAGCACCGTCAGCATCTGATCCATCGTTCTCTTCCCCTCTGCGTGAGACGCCGCACTCGTCCGTTCCGTCTGCCGAGGACCGTACGGAGCCGGCCCGGTCCGCCGCAGCGGCCGACCGGCCATCACTTCGGGCCGCTCGTACCGCGTCCATCGGTCCCTTCGGAGGCACAGACGCCGTGGACGGGCGGCAGGTTGCGATCTCCTCGGAAAATCTCCCGGGGGGAGGAGGAGAACCGCCGGGGGACGGCGAAGTCCTCACGCAGTCCTCCACGGCTCCGGCCCACGGGGGAGAACCGGGCGGGCGTCCTCGGAGGGGAGGACGCCCGCCCGCGGTTCTGTCTGATGCCGATCTCGGCGGCGCGTC
>JAHWKB010000087.1 GCA_019348115.1 Actinomycetota bacterium
GACGAAGCGGTTGAGCTCGCGGAAGAAGTCGGTCCGGGACACGTCGTACGGCGCCTGGTCGGACCAGCCGGGGATGGCGTCGTCGCGGGTGAACGCCACCTCGTAGCGGGTGGGTCCGAGGCGCTGCTCGTTCTGGCGGATGCGGTAGATGCCGGGCTGGGGCCGGTTGATCTCGATCTGGGCACCGGCCTGCGAGTAGATCGGCGACTGGTTGAAGTAGCGACCGATCTCCGTGCAGTCCTGGTCCGTGGCCTCGCCGGCGTGTGCGGCGTCCCCGGCGTGCTCGCCGGCGTCGCCGTGGGCGGCCACGACGTGATCGAGGAGCACCTCGTGGGAGTGCTGGTGGGTGAGGAAGAGCTCCTCGCCCGGTGCGGGCCCGCAGTAGTCGAGGACGAGGTCCACGTCGATGATGCCGGCGCCGGCGCCGACGCCGATGGCGCGCGCGTTCGTGAACGTCGCCTGCACCGTCATGCCCTGGTTGAAGAACCCGTGCGGGATGCCCTTCACCTCGAACTCGAAGCCCTGCGCGCCGGTGACCTCCGTGCCCTCGATGTTCCTCTGGGTCGGCAGGTCGTGGACGTCCGGCGGGACGACGAAGTCCTCGCCGTCGCTCGAGACGCGCTGCGGGTCCTCGAGGTACGCGATGTGGCCTCCCGGCTCGTAGGCGATGTCGTCCTCGCCGAGGAGGCCGGTGATCTGCGAGTAGATGAGCGACTTGTTGCCCTCGATCTGCAGTTGCACGATGTCGGGCTCGAAGATGTTGTTCGGCGCGAGGTGGCTGAGCGCCATCTCGTTGTTGATGCCGACGCCGCCCAGTCCGACCTCGGGGTGCTCGATCCAGTCACCCATCCCGCCGGTGATCTGGTACTCGATGGTGTCCCACACGGTGCCCCACTGCACCGTGCACATCGGCGCGGTCGATCGTCCCTGACCGAAGAAGGGCTCCGGGACCGGGCCGGGGCAGTCCTCGGCCCTGGCGACGTGTGGCGACCACGTCAGCCGCTCCTCGGCGTCCGCGAACATGAGCTTTGCCGTGTCGACCGTGATGGCGTTCTTGCGGTAGTCCTTCTGGCCGGCACCGAGCAGCGTGTACGACAGCGAGTTGGCCGTGACCATCCCGTGCAGGTCGATCCCGCCGGCGAAGTGGCCGTCCTTCGTGCGCTCCTCCGCCACGAACTTGAGCCACCTGCCGAAGCCGCGGGACTCCGGCTCGCTCCACGACTCGTAGGCGGGGTCGGCGTAGCCGACGGTCGGCCAGTCGCGGTTGAGGTCCATCCCGTTGCCGTTGTAGCGCTGGTAGAAGACCCCGCCCTGCCGGTAGTCGCCCCGGGACCAGCCGTCGGGGTTCGACAGCATGAACAGCATCACGCCGTCACCGAGCGCCTCGCCGGCGGTCGGGCTCCGCCCCTCCTCGTCGAACGGGTCGAGCAGGCGCCGCGGGTCCTCCGGCGAGGCTCCCTCGGCCGCGCAGTCGACGGTCGCCGGCGCGGACGCGTGCTCGCACGCGGCCCACGTGGCGAGGTCCTCGATGGCGCGGATGCCGCCCTCGAGGCCGGCGCGCTCGATGCCGTGGATCGACAGCGAGTAGACGAAGTGCTCGCGGTCCTCCTCCGGCGTCGACGACCGGGTGTCGGTGACCTTCACCGCGTAGAGATCCTTCTGGTCCCGCGACAGGTCCTCTCGTGGCAGGCCGGCCGTGCGGAAGGACTCGCCGTTGAAGTCCCGGTGGTCGCCGTACTGCTCGCGCAGGTTGATGACCTGCACGTAGCGCGGGAACAGCTGCTCGAGGTAGGCGAGCCCCGCCATCGCCTCGTCCCACTGCACGTACTGACCCGCGCAGACGTCGCCGTTCGCGTAGGGCGACTTGGTGGGCGCGCCCTGGAAGCAACCGTGCGGGTCGGGGAACACGCGACCGAACGCGGCGTAGAGGGCGTCGTGGGTGGCGACCGGCGTGGCGGCGACGGGCGTCGGCGGTGAGGCGACGAGCAGCGCGGCGACCAGCGCCACCCCCAGCACCAGCGAGAACGGACGGCGGACGGCGACGCGGACCACGACGACTCCTCGGGGGGACGGCCCCCGGGGGGTTCGACGCCGGCTCCTCGCTTCCCTCCTCCGGACCGGTGGCTACCTTCGGCCCCTGTGGGAGGGAGCGGGATGGTGGCGGACGTCACGAGGCTGTCCGAGCTCGCCGCGGCGGCGTTCGCCCGGCGCGAGGAGCCGGTGCGTGCGCTCGCCGGCGCCGCCGACGAGGTCGCCGCGACCTGCGAGGCGATGGCCGCGCGCTTCCGGCGGGGGGGCAAGCTCCTGGCCTTCGGCAACGGCGGTCCGTCGACCGACGCCCAGCACGTCTCGGTCGAGTTCGTCCACCCCGTGATCGTCGGCAAGCGCGCGCTGCCGGCGCTCTCGCTCGTGACCGACGCCGCCACCGTGATGGGGGTCGCCCGGCGTGCCGGCCTCGACGAGGTGTTCGCGCACCAGCTCGAGGTCCTCGGGGACGGCGCCGACATCGCGCTCGGCATCTCCTCCGACGGCCGCTGCCGCAACGTCCTGCGGGCCCTCGAGGCGGCGCGACGCCGTGGCCTCCTCACCGTCGCCCTGCTGGGCGGGGACGGTGGGGCGATCGCGGCCAGCGACGCCGTCGACCACGCCATCGTGGTCCCGAGCGACGACGCCGAGATCGTGAAGGAGGTCCACGTCACCGCCTACCACGTGCTGTGGGAGCTGGTCCACGTGTTCCTCGACGACCCGGACCCGGGACCGGCCGCACCCGGGGGCGTGGCGGCGGGCGGCGGGGTGGAGGGCCTCTACCCCTTCCTCTACGGCGGCACGGGGAGCGGTGACCTCGCCGGCGACGTCGCCCGGTCGACGGTCGAGAAGGTCCACGAGGTCGTGCGGCTGCGCTCCCGGACCGGTGACGCCCTGGCGACGCCCCTGGCCGCGTGCGCCGCCGACCTCCAGGCACGCTTCGCGGGCGGCGGCAAGCTCCTGACCTTCGGCAACGGTGGCAGCAGCAGCGACGCGCAGGAGGTCGCCCAGAGCTTCCTCGAGCCCGGCCGCCCCGACGTCCCGCCGCTGCCGGCGCTGTGCCTCACCAACGACGTGGCCGTGCTGACCGCGCTGTCGAACGACGTCGACTTCGAGGTGATCTTCGCGCGCCAGGTGCGGGCGTTCGGCGCGCCCGGTGACGCCGTCCTCGGCCTGTCGACGAGCGGCAACTCGCCCAACCTGATCGCCGCGTTCGACGCCGCGAGGAAGCTCGGTGTGCTGACCATCGGGATGGCGGGTGGCGACGGCGGCGCGATGGCGGCGGCCGACACGATCGACCACCTCTTCGTCGTGCCCTCCTCCTCGGTGCACCGCATCCAGGAGGTCCAGACGACGCTCTACCACGTGCTCCGGGAGCTGACCGCCGCCGCGACCGCCGCCTGACCGAAGCTGATCCCGCCGTCGTTCGGCGGGACCTGCCGGTGGGTGAGGACGGTCAGTCCGCGCTGGCGCAGTGCCTCGACGAGCCGCGCGGTGAGGAGCGTGTTCTGGAACACGCCGCCGGACAGGGCCACGGTCCGGAGGTCCCGCTCGTCCGCGATCCGACGGCAGACCTCGGCCACCGCGACCGCGAGCCCGTTGTGGAACCGCGCGGCGACCGTGGCGTGCCGACGACCGGCGAGGACGTCGGCGACGACGGCCCGCACGAGCTCCTCCGACCGCAGCCGGAGGAGGCCGTCGCCCCCCGGGGACACCGGGAGCGGGTAGCTGCCGCGCTCGGAGGGGTCCGCGAGCTGCTCCAGCTCGATGGCCGCCTGGCCCTCGTAGGTGATGCGGTCGCGTGTCCCCAGGATGGCCCCGACGGCGTCGAACAGCCGGCCCGCGCTCGACGTCTCCGGGGAGTTCACCCCCGCGTCGGCCACCGCGAGCACCTGCTGCCACCGCCTGCTGTTCCGCCGGACGACGTCGAGGTCGGTCGGGGCGTCGCCGAACGCCGCCTGCAGGTGGGCGGCGGCCATGCGCCACGGCTCGCGGATCGCGGCGCTGCCGCCGGGCATCGGCACCGGCGCGAGGGCGGCGACCCGCTCGAACCGGGTGAGGTCCGCGACGAGCACCTCGCCGCCCCAGATCGTGCCGTCCGTCCCGAACCCGGTGCCGTCGAACGCCACGCCGATGGCCGGGCCGGTCGCCGCGTTGTCCGCGAGGCACGAGGCGATGTGCGCGTGGTGGTGCTGCACACCGAGGAGCTCGACGTCGGCGAGCTCCTCGGCGTAGGTGGTCGACAGGTAGGTCGGGTGGAGGTCGTGCGCGACCACCTCGGGCCGGACGTCGAACAGGCGACCGAGGTGGTCGACCGTGGCGACGAACGCGCGGAACGTCTCGTAGTTCTCGAGGTCGCCGATGTGTTGCGACACGAACGCGTTCCGCCCGCGGACGACGCACACGGTGCTCTTGAGCTCGGCCCCCACGGCGAGGACGGGCCGCCCGGCCGTCACCGGGAGACGGACGGGCGCGGGAGCGAACCCGCGGGACCGACGGACCGGCACGGCGCGGCCCGCCACCGGGAGGACCACGGAGTCGTCGGTACGGGTGGCGATGGGCCGGTCGTGCAGCAGGAAGGCGTCGGCGATGCCGGCGAGGCGGTCGAGCGCATCCTCGTCCGAGGAGGCGATGGGCTCGTCCGAGACGTTCCCGCTCGTCATCACCAGGGGCGCGCCGACGGCCTCGAGCAGCATCGTGTGCAGCGGCGTGTAGGCGAGGAGCAGCCCGAGCGAGCGGTTGCCCGGCGCGACCGACGGTGCGACGGGCGCGTCGGGGCGACGGGGGAGGAGCACGATGGGCCGGGACCGGTCGACGAGCAGGTCCGCGTCCGACGGGGTCAGCTCGACGAGCGCCGTCGCGTCGGCAAGGTCACGCACCATCACCGCGAACGGCTTGTCCTCGCGGTGCTTGCGTGCCCGTAGCGCCGCCGCCGCGGGCTCCGAGGACGCGAGGACGGCGAGGTGGTAGCCGCCCAGCCCCTTGACCGCCAGCACCTCGCCGGCGAGGAGCCGCGTCGCGGCGGCCGCGATCGCGTCGTCCCCGACGACCGCGTCCGTGGTCCCGCTACCGGTCGCGACGACCAGTCGGAGCTGCGGTCCGCAGGCGGGGCAGCAGAGCGGCTGGGCGTGGAACCGACGATCGTCCGGATCGCGGTACTCCCGCTCGCAGTCGGCGCACAGCGGGAACCCGGCCATGGTCGTGTTCGGGCGGTCGTACGGCACGTCGCGGACGATCGTGTAGCGCGGCCCGCAGTTGGTGCAGTTCGTGAACGGGTACCGGAAGCGGCGGTCGTCGGGGTCGGCGACCTCGCGGGCGCAGTCCTCGCAGGTGGCGACGTCGGCCGAGACCGCCACCATCACCGTGGCGTCCGCGGTGCTGTCCGCGATCTCGAACGTCGTCGCCCCCTCCACGGGGACGGCCTCGACCTCCACGTGGTCGATCCGCGCGAGCGGCGGGGCCTCCTCCCGCAGCCGCGCGAGGAACGTGGAGACGGCCTCGCCGGCGCCCTCGATCTCGAGGACGACACCGCGGGGGTCGTTCCACACCCGGCCGGCCAGGGCGAGCTCGGAGGCGAGACGGAACACGAACGGGCGGAAGCCCACGCCCTGGACGATCCCCTCGACGCGCACGTGCCGCCGCTCCCGGCTCGGGGCGTCGGGGTCCGTCGCGGTCATCGCGCCTCCTCGCCGGAACGGCATCCGGCGGCGGCAGCGTATTCGGCACGCGTCGCGACCCCCGGCGCGACGTCGACCTCGCACCGGTAGGTGTCGCCGGCACCTACCTGGCCGGTCGAGCAGGCCTAGGGTCGGACCGTCCGAGGGTCGTGCGAGGGGGGCCCCGTGGGGATGCGAACGAGAACGGCCGCGCTGGCCTGCGTGGCGTTGGTCGCCACCGGCTGCGGGAGGGACGACGGCGGGAGCGGGGAGCCGACGGACGGCACGACCAGCTCCCCGGCGGCGACCGCCACACCGACGGCGGACGGGACGAGCACGGAGACCGCCGAGGGCGGCACCCTCACGGTCGCGATCTCCTCCGATCCGGGCTCCCTCAACCCGGCCATCACCACCAGCGGTGCGGTGCACACCGCGGCCGAGACGTTCTTCAACGGCCTCGTCGGTCTCGACGCGGACGGGGCACCGGTCCCCGAGCTGGCCGAGAGCTGGGAGATCGCCGACGACGGGCGGACGTACACGTTCACGCTGCGGGACGACGTCACGTGGCACGACGGCGAGCCCTTCACGGCCGACGACGTCGTCTTCACCTTCGAGGACGCGCTGCTCGAGCTGCACGCGCGCACCAAGGCCTCGATGGGCTCGGCGCTCGAGTCGGTCGAGGCGACGGACGACCACACGGTGGTCTTCCGCTTCGCGGAGCCGTACGCCCCGTTGCTGCAGCAGCTGAACGTGACCGAGGCCCCGATCCTGCCGCGACACGTCTACGGCGACGGCACCGCACTCGAGGAGCACCCCGCCAACGCCGCCCCGGTCGGCACCGGCCCGTTCGTGTTCGAGTCCTACACCGAAGGCTCGGAGATCCGCGCGACGGCGAACCCCGACTACTTCAAGGAGGGGCCCTTCCTCGACGGGCTCGTGATGCGAGTGATCCCGGACGAGGGCACCCAGCTGCTCGCGCTCGAGAGCGGCGAGGTCGACTTCCTGTGGGGCGTGCCGGGACCCGACCTGGCGCGACTCCAGGACGACCCGGACTTCGTCCTGGAGTCCACGCCGTCGAACCCCGGCGGCTCGAACTGCATCATGACCATCGGTTTCAACCTCGAGCGGCCCATCACCGCCGACCCGGCCGTGCGCCGCGCCGTCGGACACGCGCTCGACCGGGACCGGTTCGTCGAGCAGGTGCTGTTCGGGCAGGGACAGGTCGCGCAGGCGCCGATCTCGAGCGGCATCCCGTGGGCCCACGCAGCGGACACCGAGCTCCCCGCCCACGACGTGGAGGAGGCCCGCCGGCTGCTCGACGAGGCGGGCTGGGTCGAGGGCGACGACGGCATCCGCGCCAAGGACGGCGGACCGCTCGCGATCGACTTCGTCCACTTCCCGACCTTCGCCAAGTACGGCGAGCTGGTCCGTGAGCAGCTGGGGGAGGTCGGCTTCGACGTGGAGCTCGTCGCGCTCGAGCCGCCGGTGTTCGGGCCGACCGTGTTCGGCGAGGACGACTTCGACACCAACGTCATCTCGTACTGCAACGGCCCCGACCCCGAGGTCGGCGTGCGGCGCATGTACGACTCGGCCCTGATCGGCGACGTGCCGTTCACCAACGCCGCCCAGTACCGGAACCCCGAGGTCGACCGTCTGCTGGAGGAGGCGAGCCAGACGGTGGACCCGGAGGACCGGTCGCCGATCTACGCGGAGCTGCAGCGCATCGTCGCCGCGGAGCTGCCGTACCTGTGGCTGGTCGAGACGGTCGGGACGCGGGCCTGGAACGCCCGTTGCGAGGGCTTCCAGCCCCACACCGGTCTGTTCGCCGAGTCGGCCCGGTGCGCCGATGCGTGACGCCCGGGTCGCCGTGCCGGCATGACGACGCGGTACCTGCTCCGACGTCTGGCGCAGCTGCCGCCCAGCGCGCTGCTGATCCTGACCGCGACCTGGCTGCTACTGCACCTCGCGCCGGGGGATCCGCTGGTCGCCCTCGCGGGCCAGTACGGGGACGAGGCGTACTACGCGGCGATGCGTGAGCGCTTCGGCCTCGACCAGCCGCTGCCGCAGCAGCTCGCCACCTACCTCGGCAACGTCCTCCGCGGCGATCTCGGCACGTCGTACGTCCGTGGCCGACCCGCCCTGTCGGTCGTCCTCGAGCGACTGCCGGCGACCCTGCTCCTGGCGAGCACGGCGCTGCTGGTCTCGACCACCGTCGGCGTCGCTCTCGGCGTGCTCGCCGCGCGACGAGGTGGCGGTCGGACGGACGTGTCGCTGCGTGTGACCACCCTCACGCTGTACGCCATGCCGGCGTTCTGGGTCGCCCAACTCGCGGTGCTGGTGCTGGCCTACCGGCTCGGATGGTTCCCGATCCACGGCATGACCGATGCGCGCCGCTCGCTCTCCGGCCTCGCGGCCGCCGGCGACGTCCTCCACCACCTCCTCCTGCCGGCGGCGGTGCTCGCGGCGGGCGAGCTCGCGCTCAACGTCCGGTTGGTCCGGACGGGGCTGCTCGAAGCGTCCCGCAGCGACTACATCCGGACGGCGCGGGCCAAGGGCGCCCCCGGGCACCGCGTCCTCTACCACGCGCTGCGCAACGCCCTCCTCCCCGTGGTCACCGTGCTCGGCAACCGCATCGGGATGTTCTTCACGGGCGCGGTGCTCGTCGAGGTCGTGTTCGCCTGGCCCGGTGTCGGGAGGTTGCTGCTCACGTCCGCCCAGTCGCGGGACCTCCCCGTGCTCCTCGCCATCTTCCTCATCGTGGCCGGCGCCGTCCTGGTCGTGAACCTGCTCGTCGACATCCTCTACACGTGGCTCGATCCGCGGATCTCGTATGCCGCTCACGACTGAGGTCGCCGCCACCACCACCACCGCCGCCGCCGGGGGCGACGCGATCCGTGCCGGGCTCCGGGTCGCCCGCCCGGCCGGCACGCGTCCCCGGCGCCGGCGACCGTCGCTCCTCCGCACCGGGGGCGGGATCCTCGGCACCGCACTCCTCGCCCTGGCCGTCGGTCTGGCCCTGCTCGGTCCGGCCGTCGTCGGCGACCGGCCCTTCGCCTCGGTCGCCGCGCCGTTGGAGGCACCGTCCGTGGCGCACCTCATGGGCACCGACGACCTCGGACGCGACGTCCTCACGATGGTCGTCCACGGGCTGCGGACGTCGCTCGCGATCGCCGTCGGGGTGGTGGCGATCTCCGGGTTGGTCGCGCTCTGCGTCGGCGCCCTCGCGGGCTCGCGGCCAGGATGGATCGACGACCTGCTCATGCGGACCACCGAGCTGGTGCAGGTCGTCCCCCGCTTCTTCCTCGCGATCGTGGTGGTCGCCCTCTTCGACGCCCGGGTGTCCAACGTCGTCCTGCTGCTCGGACTGACGTCGTGGACGTGGACCGCGCGCGTGGTCCGTGCCGAGACCCTGTCGCTGCGGCAGCGCGCGTTCGTCGAGGCGGCGCGGTCGTTCGGGGGCGGGCACGTCTACATCCTGCGCCGTCACGTCGCCGGCAACGTCCTGCCGACGGCGCTCGTGATGCTGTCCGTCTGCGCGTCGGGCGCGGTGCTGATCGAGGCGGGACTCGGGTTCGTCGGTCTCGCGGACCCCGAGGTCGTGAGCCTCGGCTCGCTGGCGAGCAACGCGCAGCGGTTCCTCCGGTCCGCCTGGTGGCTGACGGTCTTCCCCGGCCTCGCCCTGCTGATCGTCGTCCTGGGCATCAACCTCGTCGG
>JAHWKB010000298.1 GCA_019348115.1 Actinomycetota bacterium
AGCTGGACCACGTCGTCGAACGAGTACAGCCGCTGGGAGCCGCTCCCCTGGGCCTCCTGCACGGACGGGGTCACGAGCTCGGTGCGCGCCCAGTAGTCGAGCTGGCGGTAGGTGATCCCGACGATCTTGCAGACCGTCGGTCCGCGGTAGCCGGTGCGCTCGTCCCCGTCGTCGCCCACGTCGAGCGACATCTGGCCCTCGGTCATCGTCTCCGCTCCCGCCTCCGCCGAGCCCGTGTGGGCTCCCCTGCCACGGTGCTGCCGGGCGGTGCCGGGTGGAGCGTCGGACGGGGTCTGCCTCCCGGTCCGTGCCCACCGCGGTGCCGTTCGCCGTCGCTCGGGGCTGCCACCCCGGGGTCCGGCACCGTCACACGCGTGGAACTACGTCCCTGAGGCTACGCGGACGCGGGGGGCGGTGTCAACGGTCCGTGGAGGGTTCGGAACCCCAACCCTCCACTCGAGGTCGAGGCCTGGCCCCGGGAAGGGGCTCCGCACCCCCCTACGCGCGATCACGGGCCGATGAAGTCCTCGGGCGTGACCTCCTCGAGGAAGTCGCGGAACCGGCGGACCTCCTCCTCGGGGTCCACGTCCTCGCCCTCGGCGTCCGGCTCGATCTCGAGCCCGGCCTCCTCGAGGACACCCTCGGCGCCGAAGATGGGCACGTCCTCGAGCCGGCTCGCCAGCGCGATGGCGTCCGACGGGCGCGCGGAGACGGTGTAGCGCTCGCCGTCGGCCAGCAGGTGCAGCTCGGCGTAGAACGTGCCCTCGCGCAGCTCGGTCACGTGGATCGCCTCGACCTCGACGCCGATCTCGCCGAGGACGTCGACGAACAGGTCGTGGGTCAGCGGCCGCGGGGTGTCCACGCCCTGGAGGGCGAAGGCGATGGCGGTGGCCTCGACGGCACCGATCCAGATGGGGAGGTAGCGCGTGCCCGTCTTCTCCTTCAGCAGCACGATCGGCTGGTTCGCGGGCAGCTCGACACGTACGCCGACGAGCTCCATCTCGATCACCCGGGCTCCTCACGCGGTCGCGGTCCGGCGCCGCCGAGGCTAGCGGACCCTCGGTCCCCAAGCGGCCCGGCAGGGAGGTCGGGGGGCGGCGTCAGGACGCCGTCGTCAAGGACCAGGAGCCGGTGGTCGTGGCGGCGCGCATGGCGGCGTACACGCGGTCGACCACGGCGCGGCCGAGCGCCGCTCCCCCGTCGACGTCGGGGCGTGTCGCCTCGCCGACGACGACGGAGAGACGCGCGAGCTCCTGGTCGTCCCACAGCACGGGGGCCTCGCGGACCTCGCCGGCGGGGGGCACCTCCACGGGGAGGGCGAGGACCGGGTGCACGACGGCCGCGTCCGCCGGGACCACGAGCGGGACCGGCGCGGCCTGGAGGACCACCTCGCCCCCGGCGACACGCAGGGAGGTCCGCGCGCGCACCGGGAGGGCCGTCAGCGTCCCGAATGCGTGCTCGAGGAGTGCAGCCGCCTCCGCGAAGCGGCTGTCGGCGCTCTGGCTGTCGAGCAGCACGGCGATGACCTCGCGACCGCCGCGCTCGGCGGACGCGACGAGCGCGTAGCCGGCCGCCTCGGTGAAACCGGTCTTCACCCCGGTCGCCCCGGGGTAGGTCCCGAGGAGCTCGTTGCGGGACGGCTGGCGGCCGACGCCCGGCAGGTCGACCGCGGAGCGGCCGACGATCTCCCGGAAGCGGGTGTCGGCCAGCGCCGCCCGAGTCAGGACGCCGAGATCGCGCGCGGAGAGCCGGTTCGCGTCGTCCAGCCCGCTGGGGCTCGTGAGCTCGATGCCCTCGACCCCGAGGGCCGCGGCATCGGCCCGCATCAGGTCCACGAACCCCTCGAGGCTCCCGCCGATCTCCAACGCGAGCGCGACCGCCGCGTCGTTGCCGGATCGGACGAGCACGGCGTCGAGGAGCTGGCCGACCGTCCACACCTCGCCGGTGTCGAGGTCGACGGTGGCCCCACCGACGGCGGCCGCCTCGGCGGGCACGGTGACCTCGTCGCCGGGGTCGGCGCGGGCGAGCACGGTGAGGGCGCTCAGGATCTTCACCGTCGAGGCGACCGGTCGGCGCCGGTCGGGGTCCCGCGCCGCCAGGACCTGGCCGGTCGAGCCCTCGACCAGGAGGTAGCTCGACGCCGACACGGCCGGGGCGGCCGGCCACCCCTCGGGGACCTCGTCGGTCGCGAGCTGCGGTGGAGGCGCGAGCGGCTGCGCCGCGGCGGTCGGGACCGCGACCGCGCCGGCGACGAGCGCCACGCAGACGGCGAGGGCCCGGACGGGGCGGTGACGTCGAGGCGGCCGGCGTGCCGGCGCGGTCACGACCGCAGGAGCGCGCGCAGCTGCCGGCCGAGGAGGATGCGGTGGAGGCGTGCGCCGGAGGCGGCCAGCTCCTCCACCTGCTCCTCGGCAGCCTTGCGCGAGCCGGGGTTCCGCTGGCGCAGGAGCGGGGTCACGAGCTGCTGGTAGAGGGCGAGCTCGCGGTCGGCGAACTGGCGGTACATGCGCAGGTGGCGCGCCTCGAGGCCGGCGTCGAGCAGCTCGCCGGCGGCGCGAGCGGCGCGGAGGTCGTCCCCGTCGAAGCGGTCGGGACCCTCGAGGAGGCCGTGGTCCATCAGCGAGCGCAGCTGGGTCGTGTCGAGCCCGGACGCGTCGGCGAGCTCGGTCAGGGAGAGCTCGACGTCGGTGTCCCCGCCGGCGAGGACGGACGGCTCGGTGCCGTGGCCCACGGCGTCGCCGCCCTCGGCCGGGGCGGTCGCCGGCAGGTCGGCGGGCCCCGCCGGCGCGCTCCCGTCGTCGACCGGCAGGCCGGCGTCGCGGCGGTCGAGCTCGTCGCGGATGACCTTCAGCGGGAGGTAGCGGTCGCGCTGGGCGCGCAGGACGTAGCGCAGACGGTCGACGTCACCCTCGGTGAACTTGCGGTAGCCCGACTCCGTGCGGTCCGGGTTGATGAGGCCCTCGGCCTCGAGGAACCGGATCTTGCTGATGGTGATGTCGTCGAACTCGTCCTT
>JAHWKB010000299.1 GCA_019348115.1 Actinomycetota bacterium
CGCGCTCGATCCTCGAGGCCCGGACCGCGCCGTCGCGGATCGTCGGCGAGATCGATGCCTTCTGCACCGAGGTGTGGGGCCCCCGCCTCGCCACCGCCACCTCGGCTTAGCGCCGCCACCGGTCACGGGGCGCGGGTGAGGCGGACGCCGTCGGCGCCCTCGGCGAGCTCGCCGGCGATGTGCGCCCGGGTGACGAGGGCCAGCAGCCGCCCGGCGGGCACGCCGGCGTGCTCCGCCAGGACGTCGAGCCGGAGCGGACGCGGCCAGGCACGGACGAGCGCCGCGTGGACCTCGGCCGGGAGCGTCGACGAGGCGGCGGCGGGCGCGCCGTCGGCCGGCGCGACGAGCGAGAGGGCGGCGAGGAGGTCGTCGGGCGACGTGCACGGGGCCGCCCCCTCGCGCAGCAGCAGGTGCGGTGCGGCAGAGCCCGGCCGGCGGACGTCGCCGGGCACGGCCAGCACCGGTACGCCCGCCTGCGCGGCCTCGCCGGCGGTGACGAGCGCCCCCGACCGGTCGCTCCCCTCGACGACCACGACCACGTCGGCGAGCGCGGCCACGATCCGGTTCCTGGCCCGCACGTGGTGGGCGACCGGCGGGGCGCCGGGGAGGTGCTCGCTCACGAGCCAGCCGCCGTGGTCGAGGATCCGCGCGAACAGACCGCCGGCGGTGGCGTGGGGCCGCGGGTAGCCGACGTCGTGGCCGCATCCGAGGACGACGATGGTGCCGGCGTCGACGGCGGCACCGTGGGCGGCGGCGTCGATGCCGACGGCCCCGCCGGAGACGACGGTGGCGCCGGCCGCTGCCGCGGCCTCCGCGAGCCAGGCCGCGACGCCCGTGCCGTAGCTCGTGGCGCGGCGGGCCCCGACGATCGCGACCGCGGGGCCGGCGGGCAGCGGCAGCGGCCCGCGGACGGCGAGCAGCGGCGGCCCGCCGGCGTGCGGCCATCCAGCCGCCAGACGGGCCGGGTACGACGGGTCGCCGGCGAGCGCGACCCGGACGCCGAGCCTCCGCCAGCCTTCGGCGTCACCGGTCCCCGCCGGCAGGACCGGCGGGACGACCGCGCGGAGGAGCTCGGTCGGGGACGCCGCCGGCGCGGCGTCCGCCCGCTCGCGGACGACCCGGCCGAGCGCCGCCGGCCCCACCCGACGCAGCCGCTCCACCGTCGCGGCCAGGAGGGCCGGATCCGTCCCGGGAGCGGCGACGTCGGCCCACGCCTCCGCGCTGACCGGGCTCACGTGGCGGCCAGCCGCGTCGCCAGCCGGTAGGCGACGGCCTCGTCCACGTGGTCGATCGAGACGGTCTCCGCGCCGGCGAGGTCCGCGATCGTGCGCGCGACGCGGAGGGCCCGGTCGAAGCTCCGTGCCGACAGGGCGAGCTGGTCCACCGCCGACGCGAGGGCGCGCACGGCGCCGGCGTCGCACGTCGCACGGACGGCGGGCGGCGGGACGGAGCGGTTGAGGGTGCCGGGTCCCCAGCGCTCGGCGGCGACGGCGCGGGCGGCCGCGACCCGGGCGGCCACCGCGGACGTCGGCTCGCCGTCCCCCGGTCCCACGAGCCGGTCGGGGTCGACGGGCCGGAGCTCGACCTGGAGGTCGATGCGGTCCGACAGCGGTCCCGACAGCCGCGAGCGGTAGCGCTCGACGCGGTCCGGGCTGCAGCGGCACGCCTGGGCGGTGCTGCCGAGGTTGCCGCACGGGCACGGGTTGGTCGCCGCGACCAGCAGGACGTCGGCGGGGAAGGCCACGGCCGCCTGTGACCGCACGATCCGCACCCGACCGCTCTCGAGCGGCTGGCGGAGCGCGTCGAGGACCCAGCGCGGCATCTCGAGCATCTCGTCGAGGAACAGGATCCCACGGTGCGCCAGCGACAGCTCCCCCGGTCGGGCCACCCCGCTGCCCCCGCCCACGAGGCCGGACGCGGACGTGGTGTGGTGCGGGGAGCGGAACGGCGGCACGAGCGACAGCGGCTCGTCGGGGTCGCGGACGCCGGCGACCGAGTGGATCGCCGCCACCTCCAGCGCCTCGTCGAGCGAGAGTGGCGGCAGCACGCCGGCCATCCGCTCGGCGAGCATGGACTTCCCGCACCCCGGCGGGCCGGACAGCAGGAGGTGGTGCCCGCCCGCCGCGGCGACCTCCACCGCGCGCCGGGCCACGGCCTGCCCGCGGACGTCGGCGAGGTCCGGGGCGCCGTTGGTGACCACCGGCGGGCTCGCGACGACGTCGCGTGCGGGCTCCTCGCCGGTGAGCACCGCCGCCGCCTCGGCGAGCGTGTCGACGGGCACGACCTCGAGCCCCGCCACGAGCGACGCCTCGACCGCGGCGGCGCTCGCGACGAGGAGCAGGCGAGCACCGCCGGCACGCGCCGCGGCCGCCATCGGGAGGATGCCCGGGACCGGCCGCACGGTGCCGTCGAGCCCGAGCTCGCCGACCGCCCAGCAGTCGCGGAGGGCGTCGCGCGGCACCTGCTGCGTCGCGCCGAGGACGGCCAGCGCCATCGGCAGGTCGAAGCCCGCGCCGCTCTTCCGCAGTGCCGCCGGGGCGAGGTTCACGGTCACCCGGTTGTCGGGCCACGCGAGTCCCGACCGTCGCGCGGCGGACTTCACCCGGTCGGCCGCCTCGCGGACCGCGGTGTCGGGGAGACCGACAACGCGGGTGCCGGGGAGCCCCTGGCTCGCGGTCGCCTCGACGACCACCGGGTGGGCGTCGAGCCCGACGAGCGCGACGGCGGTCACCGTGGCGAGCATCAGAACGCCGCCACGACGTGCTGGACCTGCGGTGGCATCGTCTCGAGCCGGACGCCGATGACGTCGAAGCGCACGGTCCGGTACGGCAGCTCGCCGCCGCGGAGGAACGCGACCGTCAGCGCCCGGATCTGGGCCTGCTTCCGCGGCGTCACCGCGACGAGCGGCCCTCCGAAGCGGTCGCTGGAGCGCGCCTTGACCTCGCACACGACGACGGTCGCCGTCGCGTGGTCGAGCGCGATGACGTCGAGCTCGCCGCGGACCTCACCGGTC
>JAHWKB010000088.1 GCA_019348115.1 Actinomycetota bacterium
ACGCGCCGAGCTTGCCCGCCACGATCTGGGCGGGGCGCACGAGCGTGATCTGCAGGAGCGCCAGGGTGCGGCGCTCGCGCTCGCCCGAGATCTGCGCCGCCGCGTAGCCGGGCGCGATGAACAGCACGAGCAGCATCACGAACGCGAGCAGGTTCTCGAACAGGAACCGCCCGATCGCGGGGCCCGCCGACAGCGCCTGGAAGCCGCCCCAGCGCATCTGCTGCTCGAGGAACTGCCCACCCATCCAGTAGAGGAGGATCGTGACGAGCCCGAGCAGCCCGACGTACGCGCTGATGACGACGAACGCGCGCTTGCCACGCCAGCGCTCGGTCAGCTCCCGCCGCAGCACCGGGTTCACCGTCCAGGTCCGCGCCCTCATCGCTCGCTGTCGCTCGCTCAACGGACGACCCCCGTGGTCACCGAGAGGAAGAGGCGCTCGAGGCCGCCGCGGTCCTCGCGGAAGTCGACCACGCGCACGCCGGCGCCGACGAGGGCGGCCAGCACGTCGGCAGCGGCTTCCTCCGAGCCGGCGAGCTCGAAGCGAAGCGCCGGGCCGATGCGCGTGAGCGCCGTCGCCCCGTGCTGGGTCGCGATGACCGACGCCTGCGCCAACGCCTCCTCGCCGCCGAGCACCCGCAGGGTCACGGTCAGGGCGGTCTGGAGCTTGGTCCGGATCTCCTCGGGGGTCCCCTGCGCGAGGACCCTGCCGGCCTCGATGATGCCGACGCGGTCGCACATCTCCTCGAGCTCGGACAGGATGTGCGAGCTCACGAGCACCGTGTGGCCCTGCCGGGACAGCTCGAGCATGATCTCGCGGAGCTCGACGCGGGCGCGCGGGTCGAGACCCGAGGCCGGCTCGTCGAGCACGAGCAGGTCGGGGTCGTGGACGAGCGCGCGAGCGAGCGACATCCGCTGCTGCATGCCGCGCGACAGCCCCGACACGTCCGTGGTCGCCTTGTGCGACATCTCGACGAGCTCGAGGAGATCGCGGACCTGCCGTCGCCGCGTCTCGGCGTCGACGCCGTACGCCGCCGCGAAGAAGTCGAGGTACTCCTCGCACGTCAGCCCGTCGTAGAGGCCGAAGAAGTCCGGCATGTAGCCGACGACCCGGCGGACCTCGCGCTGCTCGGTGACGGGGTCGTGGCCGAACACCTCCACCGTGCCGCTGTCGGGCGTGAGGAGGGTCACGACCGCGAGCATCGTCGTGGTCTTGCCGGCGCCGTTCGGGCCGATGAGGCCGAAGACGCCGCCGGCGGGCACGTCGAGGTCGAGGGAGTCGACGGCGTGGAGCCGGCCGTAGGTCTTGACGAGGTCGCGGATGCGCACCGCCGGCGAGGCACCGTGGTCGCGACGGCCACGCGGACCGGGCGCGGGCGCCGCGGGAGGATCGAGCACGTCGCTCATGCCGCGCTCCTGACCGCGCCGATGCCGCGTCCGGAGAAGTCGAACGGGTGGAGCTCGCCGACGGCGCGGACGAAGACCTCGCCGAGCGGGGTCACGAAGCGGGCCGTGTCCGGGCCGTCCGCGAAGGCGTCGTCGATCGGCAGCCACGCACCCGTGGTCGGGTCGTGGATCTCGAGCCCCGCACCCGGTCCGCCGCCGGGGCCGGGGAACGGCGGGTCCGGCGGCGGCATCCCGGGCTCGGCGACGATCCCGGTGTCGCCGGCGACGACGCACTCCTCGTACGTGCCGACGAGGTCGCCGTCCTCGTCGCGCTCCTCGACCATGCGGCACGTCTCCGCCGGCATGGGCTCGATGTCGCCCTCGAACATGCCGTGGAGCTGGCCGCGCTCGAGGCTGGGCGCGAGCGCGCCGACCGGGCCCTCGTAGGGGAGCCGGTAGCGCAGGACCGCCTCGATGCGGCCCTCGACGGCGAGCGGTCCCGGGCGCCACGCCTCGCCGAACCCCGTGGTCAGGAGCCGCCGATCCACCTCCCAGGGCAGGGTGTCCGTGCCCGGCAGCCCGGCGGTCATCCCGACCGCGAGGAAGCTCCCCTGGTCGTCGGTGCGCGAGCCGTCGGCTGTCGGCTCCCCGAGGCCGACGTCGCCGGCCGAGGTGCCGGTCGCCCACACGATGCCCGGGTTGCCGTCGACGGCGCCCCACCGCAGGAGCGCCTCGAGCGATCGCGGGGCGCTGACGGTGCCGTGCGCGTCGCGGAGGCCGGCGAAGGTGTCGTGCCAGTCGTTCAGCACCGGCAGGATGTCGCGATCGAGCTCGAGCGTCGCGGTCTCGCCGCCCGCGAGCGTGCCGTGGCGGACCATCAGGGTGCCGGCGCGCACCCGGAGGTCGTCGATGGGGCTGGTCGTGGTGTTCGTCACGGTGATGCGGGCACCGGTCGAGGTCGGATCGAGGTCGAGCGACATCGGCGCCGGCGACGCGAGGTCGCGGTAGGCGGTCGCGGTCCCGACCTGCAGCGCCTCGAGCGTCATCCGCATGGTCGTCGCCTCGCCGCCGCGCTCCACCACGACCGGCACGTTGGACCACATCGCCGGCGCGAGGTCCCAGTCGTCGCCGGGGAACGCGAGCCGGTGCTCACCCGGCCGGGCGGAGCGCAGCGCGGCGGCCTGCAGCTGCGTGCCGTGGCCGTCGATCCAGTAGGCGGCGCGCCCCGACATCCCGACCGACGACTCGGTGCCGGCGGAGGCGGCGAAGGCGCCGGCCGTGAACACCACGGTGAGGGCCGGGATCGTGAGCCAGGCGAGCTCGCGCCGGCCCATGCGCGCGAGCACGAACCCGTTCACGGGCCCGACGAGGAGGAGGTAGAGGAGGAGCGACACCGCGATCAGCGGCAGGGCCGGCAGCGACACGTCGTCGCTCCGGAGCCCCTCGCCGGCGGCCTGGCCGATGCGGTCGAAGGTGTCGGTGGCGTTGTGCTGCGCGGTCGCGGGGGTGCCGGGCTGCAGCAGCCGCCCCCAGTAGGCGTCGTCGCCGCCGAGCGGTCCCTCGAGGAGCGGGAGCCCGGCGACGATCACCCGGCCCTTGCCGGCGTTGACCGCCGTGGCGATGGGGCGTGCCTCGTCGGACCAGCCGAGGTCGGCCGGGGACAGGCTCCAGGCGAGCGGTCCAGGCTCGAGCACCCGCCCCGCCTGCCGGTCGTCGTCGCGTGTGAGCTGGACGGTCGTCGCGGACGTCGCGGCGCTCCACGGGAGCCCGAGGTCGAGCGGCCCGTCGGTCGGGGTCAGGACGACGAGGTCGAGCCCGACCGCGACGGCCGCCTCGAGCCGGTCGTGGGTGCGCTCGTCGAGGCTCGCGAGCTGTTGCGGCGTCACGACGAGCGCGGACAGCGGGTCGAGAGCGCGGCTCGAGCGCTCGAGGAACGCCGGGTCGACGCCGACGAGCGTCCCGCGCTGGTCGAGCGGGCGGCTCGCGATCGCGCGGGCGTCCCTCGACGGCTCCTCGCCGAGCAGCCCGACGAGGAACGTCTCGGAGCGCCGCAGCTCGGGCTGGACGTTGAGGCCCTGGTCCTCCCCGATGGCGGCGACCTGGACGCGGACGCCGTGCGCCGGCGGCGCCAGGAACCGGAAGACCTTCGTCGAGCCGGCCGCGACCTCGACCGTGCGGCTCTCGACCATGCGTCCGTTGCCGGTCTCGACGACCACGCCGACGTCGCCGGCGAACAGCCGCGACGGGGACATCGTGACCTCGACCGGCATCCACCGGCCCGACACGACGCGGCCGCCGTAGCCCACCACGACCTCGAGCCCGAGGTCCTCCGCGGACAGGCCGCCGGTGCGGTCGGACGGCTGGGCGGACGCTGCCGCGGGGAGCGCGAGGAGGAGGGCCGCTACGAGCGCGCCGAGGAGGCGGTCCGTCCCTGCGGTCCTGCGTCGCACCACGCCTCCGTCCCGGCCCCGTCCGAAGGGTTGCACACGAGGCTCCTACGATGGGACGCACGGCGGGTGCCGCAGGTTGCGGGCGAGCGGAGGATCGATGGCCGAGGGAACAGCGACGCGGTCGGGGCGGTTCACGGGCGAGACCAACGAGCCCGTCGACTCGTCGTCGATCGTGCTCGTCCGCGACGGGGGCGCGGCCGGGGCGCCGTCGGTCGCCGACGGAGGCGCTGCGCTGGTCGCCGACGGAGGCGCCCCCCTCGAGGTGTTCCTGCTCGAGCGGCACCTGCAGTCCGACTTCGCCGGCGGCGCGTACGTCTTCCCCGGCGGCAAGCTCGACGACGCGGACCGCACGCTCCCCGCCGACCGCTGGACCGGACAGGACCCCGCCGCGTGGATCGACCGGCTCGGCGCGGACTCGGTCGAGGACGCGCTCGGACTCCTGGTCGCCGCGGTGCGCGAGACCTTCGAGGAGGCGGGGGTCCTCCTCGGCACCCGCGCCGGCGCGCCGGTCACGGCGGACGACCTCGCCTCCGACTCCTTCGTGGAGGCACGCCGGCGCATGGCGTCGCGCGACGAGCGCTGGGACTGGACCGGCTGGCTCGCCGAGGAGGACGTCGTGCTCGACCTCGGCGCGCTCGCGCTGTGGTCGTGGTGGGTCACACCGGACGGCCTCCACCGCCGCTACGACACCCGCTTCTTCGTCGCGGTCGTCCCCGAGGTCCAGGTCGCCGCGCTCGCGCACGACGAGGTGGAGATGACCGCGTCGCGGTGGACGACGCCGCAGGCCGCGCTCGACGCGGCTGCGGCCGGCGACGTCACGATCATCTACCCGACGCGCAAGAACCTCGAGGCGCTCGCCACCTACGCCGACGTCGACGCCCTGTGGCGGGCGGCCGTCGCCGGCGAGACCGATACCCGCCGGCTGCTGCCGTGCATCGTCGAGGTCGACGGCACGCCGATGATCCAGCACCCCGATGGCCACGCTCCCGAGCCGATCTGACGCTGCGGCCGCTCTACCGTGGGCCACCCGCGACGACAGGCACCGCCATGCGCGCCCCGGACCACGGCGTCCAGTTCCCCGAGACGGACGGACGGCGCTCGACGCAACGGGCGTCGGTCGACGTCTTCGCGTCTGCCGTCGCCGACGTCGACCCGGCACTCGGCGCCGCGATCAGCGGCGAGCGCGAGTGGCGCAAGCACTACCCGCGCCACCTCCGTGCCGTGACGGCCCGCGCCGCGGCGTCCGGCGAGGCGGCGTCCGCGATCGCGCGCGCCGGCCTCGACCGGCTGCACACGACGTTCGAGGTGGTCGACGGGACGGGCGCTGCCCGACCGCTCGACGAGGCTGTCGCCGGCGATCCCGAGATCGAGCTCGGCACCCGCTTCGTCGCCGGCGAGGCCGACCGGACGACCGAGCTGGTGGTGCCGTACCGCGGGCGCGAACTCCGCGGCGACGGGATCGTCGCGCAGGCCGAGGACTGGGCGGCCCGGGGCGTCGTCGAGCCCAGCTTCGTGGACGTGATGCGGCGCGTCGTCGCCCACCCGGAGTGGCTCGACCTCACCGGCTGGTCGTTCGGGCTGCTCGGCGCCGGCGCAGAGATGGGCCCCACCGCGCACCTGCTGTCGTGGGGCGCCGAGGTGGCGGCCGTCGACGTCCCGTCGCCCCGGGTCTGGGAGCGGCTCGGGGAGCTGGCGCGCGCCGGCGCCGGTCGGCTCGCCGTCCCGACCCGGCCGGACGGCACCGACGGGGTCGACCTGATCGCGGAGCCGGCCGCCGTCCGCGCGTGGCTCGCCGGGTTCGTCCCGGCGACCGGACCCCTGGTGCTCGGCAACTACGCCTACGCCGACGGCGCCGACTTCGTGCGCGTCGCGATGGCGGCCGACACGGTCCTGGTGTCGCTGCAGCGGCAGCGGGACGACGTCGCGCTCGCCTACCTCGCCACCCCGACCGACGTGTTCGCCGCCCCGCCCGAGGCGGTCGCGATGTCGCGCGCGCGCCAGCGCGCCGCGCGGCCGCTCGTCGGCGTGGCGAACCGGGTGACCGGCGGTCGCGGGTTCGTGCCGAACTACCGCCTCACGGTGACCGACGAGGCGGGCCGCGAGCTCGGGATCGCCGACAGCCTGGTGGTCCAGCAGGGTCCGAACTACGCGCTCGCGAAGCGGCTGCAGCGCTGGCGGGCCCTCGTGGCGCACCAGGACGGGCTCCTGTCCTCGGTGCACGTGGCCCCCCCGACCCGGACGCGGTCGGTCACGAAGAACCGCATCCTCGACGCCGCCTACGCCGGCGCGCACGTCGTCGAGGTCGAGCCGTTCGAGCCCCCGACCTCGCGCGCGGTCATGGCGGCGCTCCTCGTCCACGACCTGCGGCATCAGGCGCACCCCGACGGGGCCGCCGGTGGCGCCGGCGAGACCGAGCACGACCTCACGGCCGCCGCGGCCCATGGCGGGCTGTGGCGCGTCGCGTGGGAGCCACGCTCCGCGCTGCCGTTCGCCGTCGCCGTCGGCGCCCGTCGCCTCGTCGGCCTCTAGCTTCCCCCACCCCCGCCGCACCCCAGGAGAGCGCACCCATGCCGATCGACGCCGCCCCCCGCTACGAGACCCGCACCGTCGAGGTGCTGGGCACGCGCATGGCCTACGTCGAGGCCGGCGACCCGGACGGCAAGCCGGTCGTCTTCCTCCACGGCAACCCGACGTCGAAGTACCTGTGGCGCAACGTCATGCCCCACGTCGAGGGCCAGGGTCGGCGTCTGCTCGCACCGGACCTCGTCGGCCACGGCGAGTCCGAGAAGCTCCCTGGCGAGGGCGACGATCGCTACCGGTTCGTGGAGCACCGCCGCTACCTCGACGCGTGGTTCGAGGCGGTCGGGGCGACCGAGGACGTCACCCTCGTCGTGCACGACTGGGGCTCGGGGCTGGGCTTCGACTGGGCGAACCGCCACCGCGACGCCGTCCGCGGCATCGCCTACATGGAGGCCATCTGCGGGCCGATCGAGTTCTCCATGTGGCCGGCCTCGGGCCAGCGGGTGTTCGAGGGGTTCCGCCAGAACGTCGGCGAGAGCCTCATCCTCGAGAAGAACCTGTTCGTCGAGCGGGTCCTGCCGGGGTCGGTGACACGCGACCTGACCGACGAGGAGATGGCGATCTACCGCGCCCCGTTCGCCGAGGAGGGCGAGGCCCGCCGACCCACCCTGACGTGGCCGCGCGAGCTCCCGTTCAACGGCGAGCCAGCCGACGTCGCCCGCATCGTCGAGGACTACACCGCCTGGCTCGAGCAGAGCGACGTGCCGAAGCTCTACGTCCACGCGGAGCCGGGCTTCCTCTCGAACGTGTTCGCCGAGCGCTGCCGGACGTGGCCGAACCAGACCGAGGTGACGGTCGAGGGCATCCACTTCGTGCAGGAGGACAGCCCCGACGAGATCGGCCGCGCCATCGACGGCTGGCTCGCCTCCATCTAGATCCGTACAGGCTTCCTCGGACCCGTGCCCGCGGACGCGTGCACACATCTCGGGACCTCGGGCCATCCGGGTCGGGGCGTGCTCCGAACCACGGCGGTACGGCGGATCCTGAGCCGCTGTGCCCAGTTGGTGGTGGCGCGTCGCGCGCCGCGACCGGGGGACCGGTCGCCGTCGCGAACTCCGCCGGCGCGCCACCGCCATCACTGGTCGCCGGCGTTCCCCCGACGCCGTGCGCACGACTAACGTCCGCGACATGACGAGCCTCCAACCTCCCGTGGACCCGCGGCTGTCCTGGGACATCCCGGCGTTCGGCGAGATGTCCCCCGTCGTGGACTTCGACGAGGTCGTCACGCGCGTGCTCGCGCCGAACCCGTCGCCGATGACGCTCGACGGCACGAACACGTACGTGGTCGCGGCCGGCGACGGCGGAGCGGCGATCGTCGTCGACCCCGGACCGGACGACGACGATCACCTCGCCGTCATCGAGGACGTCCTCGAGCGGCGCGAGCTCCACGTGGAGCACCTCGTCGTGACCCACCACCACGTGGACCACACCGAGGCGGTGCCGGCATGGAAGGCGCTGTGGGAGGCCCAGGTGCATGCGCCGACCGCCGACGTCGCCGGCCCCAAGGGGCGCGTCATCGGCGACGGGGACCGCGTCGAGCTCGACGGGTTCGGCATCACGGCCGTGGGGACGCCGGGGCACACCGCGGACCACCTCGCGTTCCGCCTCGACCACGGGCCGGTCCTGACCGGCGACCACGTGCTGGGACGCGGCACGTCGGTGGTGGCCCACCCCGACGGCGACCTCGCGGCCTACCTCACGAGCCTGCGTCGCGTCCTCGACCTCGGTCCCGACGCGCTCTACCCGGGGCACGGTCCGGCGCTGACGGAGGACGCGACGGCGGTCCTCGAGTACTACCTCGCCCACCGGGCCTTCCGCGAGCAGCAGATCCTGGCGCTCCTCGAGGAGTCGCCGCGGACGCCCCGCGCGCTGGTGGAGCGCATCTACGCCGACGTCGACCGTCAGCTGTGGGGTCCGGCGGAGGCGTCGACGCGGGCGGCGCTCGTGAAGCTCGCCGGCGAGGACCGCGTCGCCTGGGACGGCGACGGCGAGGCCCGCCTCACCTGAGCCGGCGGCGAGTACGCGTCCAGGCCGGCGGGACGGCGCGGTCGACCCGCCCCGATGGGGAACGCGTCGCGCCGCCCGTCCCGCCCATCAGGCAGACAGCCGGGCCCCGTCGAGAGGGGTCGCGACGGGGCCCGACGGCGGTCCCTCGGGCAGCAGAGGGGATGGGAGAGCCGCCCGTGGTCCGCCACCGTGGGTGACGAGGGGTGTCGGCCCACGGATCCGTTCCCGCCCCGGCGATGGCACGTTCGGCCGGGATGTCCCCTCGGCTCCCACCCTACGCCGACGTCCCGCGGTCGGGTACGGCACGACCGGGCCCTCTGCGGATGACCCGCCTGACTGGTCACGACGGGCCATGTGGCCGGTCGGGAGACGGCCCATCGTGCCCAGGCGGACGCTCAAGCCTCCGGATCGGGCGGCCGATGTCTTCCGGTACACCTCACTTCCCCCTTCGGAAGGAACGGCCGTGGCGGAGTTCCTGGACACGTTCGACATCGAACGCTCGGGGCTCCTCACCGCGCTCGGGCACTTCGAGACCGTGTGGGAGCGTTTCCAGGAGCGGCGCGGCCTCGAGATCGAGATGAGCGACATCTCCGACTCGTTGCTGGCGTCTGAGCTGGCCCTGGTGCGGCGTGAGCTCGAGGCGACGCAGTTCACCGTCGGGGTGTTCGGCCTCATCAAGCGCGGCAAGTCGACGCTCCTGAACGCCCTGATCGGTCGTGAGGTCTCGGCGATGCGGGTCACGCCCGAGACGGCCGTGCCGGTCTACGTGAGCTACGGCCAGACCCCCGGAGCGGTCGTCCACTTCGCGGACGGCTCCCAACGCCACATCGACGTCGACGACGTCCACCGCTTCTCCTCGCAGAAGGAGAACAAGAGCAACCACCTCGGCGTCACCCACGTCGAGCAGCAGGTCCCGGTCGGCTTCCTCCGCAACGGCACGCGCCT
>JAHWKB010000300.1 GCA_019348115.1 Actinomycetota bacterium
CCGTCAGGACCGACGGACCTGGAACCCGGTGGCGCCGGATTCCTCGGCGTCCGCGACGGTGACGTCGTCCACGCGGGCGGCCGGGGGCCCGCCGGCGCGGATCCAGCCGAGCACCCCGTGGACCCCGTCCGGGTCGCCCTCCAGGTGTGCCGTGACGGTGCCGTCGGGGTCGTTGCGCACCCAGCCGGTGACGCCGTGCTCGGACGCGCAGCGGCGGGTGGAGGCGCGGAAGAAGACCCCCTGCACCTTCCCGGACACGACGACGCGCTTGGCCACCACGTCAGATCATGCACTGGTCGCAGTGGTAGGTGTACGTGCCCTTCTTGATGCGGGTGCGCAGGATCGGCTGGCGGCAGCGCATGCAGGGCAGGCCGTCGCGGCCGTAGACCTTGAGGTGCTCGGCGACCTCGCCCTCCTCGTCGACGGCGACGTCCGCCTCGCTCTCGTCGAGGCTCGACCCCGCGGCCTTCATGGCGAGGTTGATGACCTCCATCATCGCCCGGTAGAGGCGCCGGGCCTCCTGGGTCGACAGCGACGCGGAGCTGCGGTCGTGGCGCAGGCCCGACTCCCACAGGATCTCGTCGGCGTAGACGTCGCCGATCCCGACGATCACGTCGGGGTCGGTCAGCGCCGAGCGGAGGGGACGGTCGGCCTCGGCGAGACGGTGGCGGAACTCCATCCAGGTCGGGTTGTCCTCGAAGGGGTCCATCGCGTCGGCGTCGACGGAGGCGGCCTCGAAGGCCTCCTCGGTCGGGACGACGCCGGTCGAGGCGCTCGGGTCCGAGGAGCTGTCCGACAGGTGGATGGCGCCGCCGACGGTGAAGCTCACGACGAGGTGGGTGTCCGGTCCCGGCTTCTCGTTCGCGGTCTCACGGTGGAGGGAGCCGGTGGAGCCGGCGTCGATGACCCACGTCATCTCCTCGTCGAGGTCGACGAAGATCACCTTGCCGCGCCGGCGCACGTTCTCGATCTTGCGGCCCTCCAGGGCCTTGATGAAGTCGGGGCGGGTGCGGTGGAACGGCTTGACGATCGACGCCGTCTCGACGGTGACGTCCTTCACCTTCTTGCCCACGACCTCCTTCTCGAGGTCCTTGCGCAGCACCTCGACCTCGGGGAGCTCCAGCAACCGTCGTCCTCCTGCGTCGTGGCCGGTCCGGCCCGGGTCCTGCGGGGTCGTGCGTCGTACTCAGGTGACACCGTAGTCGGGCCGGCTCACCCGTCCGACGTGAGCCCCTCGGAGGTGAGCAGGAGGTAGGCCTCGCGGGCGGCCTCCTGCTCGGCCTCCTTCTTGCTGCGGCCGGTGCCGTGCCCGACCGCACGCCCGTCCACGGTCACCTCGGCGGTGAACGTCTTCTCGTGGTCGGGGCCCTCGTCCGTGACGGCGTAGTGCGGCATCGACTCGAACGTCGCGGCCGTGTACTCCTGCAGGCTCGTCTTGTAGTCCAGGGCCGCCCCACGGCCGGCGAGCTCCTCGAGACGCTCCCGGAACAGACCGCGGACGAACGCGTCCACCGCCTCCCAGCCCTGGTCGAGGTAGTACGCCCCGAGGAGGGCCTCGAACGTGTCGGCGAGGATCGAGTCCTTGTCGGCACCCCCCGAGTTGGTCTCACCCTTGCCGAGGCGGACGTAGCGGCCGAGGCCGATGCGTCGCGCCATGCGGGCCAGCGAGCCGGTCTTGACGGCGGCGGCCCGCACCTTCGCGAGCCGGCCCTCCGCCGCGTCCGGGTGGGCGTGGAAGATCTCGTCGGTCACGACCAGCGCGAGCACGGCGTCACCGAGGAACTCGAGCCGCTCGTTGGTCGCGATCCCGCCCTGTTCGAACGCGAACGACCGGTGCGTGAGGGCGAGCTCGAGCAGCCGGGGGTCCTCGAAGGAGATGCCGAGCTCGCGTGCGAGCTCGGCCCCCGGGAGCACCTCGTCGCTCGCGCCCACGGCCTCGACCTTCTTCAGTCGACCTCGACCGCCGTCCGGCCCTGGTACTGGCCGCACGTGGCGCAGACGGTGTGCGGACGGATCGGGTCCTTGCACCGCGGGCAGGTGGCGTTGGTCGGCTTGCGGAGCTTGTACCACTGCGCCTTGCGGCGGCGGGTCCGCGACCGGCTCATCTTGCGCTTCGGGACGGCCATCGGGTGTTCCTCGTTCGTCGTGGTCTGGTGGGGTCTGGCGGATGGTGCCGGCTCAGGTGTCCGGCAGGTCGAGATCGGCAAGCGCGGCCCAGCGGGGGTCGGGCTCTTCGGCCGGGCGGTGGCCGCAGTCCTCGGTGTTGCGGTCGGCGCCGCAGACCGGGCACAGGCCCAGGCAGTCCTCGCGGCAGAGCACCCGGACCGGGAGGTCCATGAGCACCGCGTCGCGGATCAGGGTGGAGAGGTCGATGGCCGTGAGGTCGTCGACGATCTCGTATCCCGGGTCGTCCTCGTCCTCATCTTCGCGCTTCCGGGGGTCCGGGAACAACTCCGCGACCGTCACGGCGTGCGTCGACGACTGCGGCTCGAGGCACCGGGCGCACGGGAGCTCGACCGTGAACGTGACGTCCCCGCGCACGAGGATGCCCTCGACGACCGAATCCAGGTCCAGATCCAGCTCGATGTGGCCCCGGAGGGCATCGTCGGCCGGACCCCAGGAGGCACCCGGGTCACCGACGTCCTCGCGCTCGAGGGTGGCGGTGAAGGGCTTGGTAGCTCCGGGGCGGCCGATCAGATCGGTCACCGGGACGCGCACGGACGGTCCTTGCGGGTGCGAGGGCAGGGCGAGGAAGGGCGAGGTGGTGCGGGACACGCGGGGCGCGCCCTGTCGAGCAGCGTCGAGGACGACCTCGGCGCGAACGGGCGGCGCGCATCCGGCGCGGCCGGCCAGAGTACCCGCCCTACTCGAGCTCTGCGTCCACCGCCTCGGCGAGCTCGTCGGTGTCGAGGCGTCCCCGGAGCTTCTCGCGGCCGCGCTCGACCGCGCCCAGCGTCTTGTGCAGCACGACCTCGAAGTTGGCGAGCTTCGCGTCGACGTAGTCCTCGGC
>JAHWKB010000089.1 GCA_019348115.1 Actinomycetota bacterium
TGGGGTGCCGCCGCCGTCGGACGCGCGTGCGGGGAGGACCGCCTCATCGCCTTCGACATGGGCGGCACCTCCACCGACGTCACCCTCATCGAGGGCGGCCGCCCGCAGGTCACCGCCGAGGGCGCCATCGACGGGCTGCCGTTCGCGGTCACCACGACCGACATCCACACCGTCGGGGCCGGCGGCGGCTCGATCGCCTGGCGTGACGCCGGCGGGGCGCTCCGGGTCGGGCCGCGGTCCGCCGGCGCCGTCCCCGGACCGGCCTGCTACGGCCGGGGCGGCACCGAGCCGACCGTCACCGACGCGAACGTGCTCCTCGGCCACCTCGACCCGGGGACCCAGCTCGGCGGCGAGATGGCGATGGAGCCGTCCCGGGCGCGCTCGGCGGTCGCGTCGCTGGCGGAGGAGCTCGGCCTCGGAGCACTCGGGACGGCCGCGGGGATCCTGCGCGTCGTCGAGGCCCAGATGGCCAAGGCGCTCCGCGTCGTCTCGGTGGAGCAGGGCCACGACCCGCGGGACTTCACGCTCGTGCCGTTCGGGGGCGCCGGCCCGCTGCACCAGGGCGCGCTCGCCCGCGAGCTCGGCTGCCGGCGCGTGCTGGTGCCACCGAACGCCGGCGTCCTGTCGGCGGTGGGTCTGCTGTCGGCCCCGGTCACGGTCGACGGCGTCCGCACCTCGCTGGTGGGCTCGGCCGATGCCGATCCGGAGGTGCTGGGACGGATCTGGGACGAGCTCGAGGACGAGGCGCGGGCACTGGTCCTCGACCAGGGCTCGTCGGTCGAGCACGTGGCCCGCGGGGCCGATCTCCGCTACCGCGGCCAGGCGTTCGAGCTCACCGTCGGCGTCGGTGCGGGATCGTCTCCGACGCTGCCCGACGGCGGCGACGTCGACGCGATGGTGGCGGCCTTCCATGACGCCCACCGCGAGCGCTACGGCTACGACCAGCCGGAGGAGGCGGTCGAGATCGTCAACCTCCGGGTGCGGGTCGAGGGGCCGACGCCGTCGATCCCCCTGGTCCCGGTGGCGGCCGGGTCGGGCGCGTCGTCGGCCGTCGTCGGCACGCGGACCGTGGTGGTCGATGGCGGCGAGCGGGAGTGCGAGCTCTACGACCGCAGCCGCCTCGGTGCCGGCGACACGTTCGACGGGCCGGCCATCGTCGTCGGGCTCGACGCGACCTGCTGGGTCGAGCCGTGGCAGGGCGTGACCGTCGACCCGCTCGGGGCGCTGGTGATGGAGGAGGTGTCGTCGTGAGCTCGGTGGACCCGATCACGCTCGAGGTGACGCGCAACGCGCTCGTCGGCATCGCGGAGGAGGCCGGCGCCGCACTGCGCCGGACCGCCTACTCCCCCAACATCAAGGAGCGCGTCGACTGCTCCACCGCGGTGTTCGACGCACGCGGGCGGCTCGTCGCGCAGGCCGAGCACATCCCGGTCCACCTCGGCTCGATGCCGGCGTCGGTCGCCGCCGCGCTGGAGGTCTTCGGCGAGCTGGAGCCCGGCGACCAGGTGCTGGTGTCGGACCCCTACGCCGGCGGCACCCACCTCCCCGACTGGACCCTCGTCGCGCCCGTGCACCACGACGGCGAGCTGATCGGGTTCGCGGCGAACCGGGCGCACCACTCCGACGTCGGGGGTGGGGCGCCCGGGTCGATGCCCGCCGGCGCGACCGACATCTTCCAGGAGGGCCTGCGCATCCCGCCGGTCCGGCTCCACCGCGCCGGCGAGGAGGACGCCGACCTCGTCCGGCTGCTGTGCGCCAACACCCGCACGCCGCGCGAGCGCGTCGGTGACCTGCGCGCCCAGGTCGGCGCGAACCGGCTGACCGAGCGGCGGCTCGGCGAGCTCGCCGCTCGGCTCGGACCGTCGCTGTTGCGGGACGCGATGGCCGCGACGCTCGACCACGCGGAGCGCTCGGTCCGCGCCGCGCTCGAGGAGCTGCCCGACGGGACCTACGCGTTCGAGGACTGGCTCGACGACGACGGCGTGAGCGACGTGGCCGTGCCCATCCGCGTCGCGGTCACGATCGCTGGCGACGCGTTGACGGTGGACTTCACCGGGTCCTCGCCGCAGGTCGAGGGGAGCGTCAACGCCCCACTGGCCGTCACCACCTCGTGCTGCTTCTACGTGCTCCGCGCCGTCGCCGCCCCGCACGTGCCGGCGAACGAGGGTGCGGTCCGGCCGCTGACCGTCGTCGCCCCGCCCGGGACCGTCGTGCACCCGCGCCCGCCGGCCAGCGTCGCCGCCGGCAACGTCGAGACCTCCCAGCGGATCGTCGACGTGCTGCTCGGCGCGCTCGCGCAGGCGGTGCCGGACCGCATCCCGGCTGCGAGCCAGGGCACGATGAACAACACCCTCGTCGGCGGCACCGACCCCCGGACCGGTGAGGCGTTCACCTACTACGAGACGCTCGCCGGCGGGCAGGGCGCGCGGCCGACGAAGCCCGGGATGTCGGGCGTGCACACGCACATGACGAACACCAAGAACACCCCGGTCGAGGCGTTCGAGCTCGCCTACCCCATGCGCGTCGTCGAGTACCGGCTGCGCGACGGCTCCGGCGGCGACGGGAGGCACGCCGGTGGCGACGGCCTGCGCCGCACGCTCGAGATGCTCACCGACGACGCGACCGTGTCGGTGCTGACCGAGCGTCGCCGCCGTGCGCCGTGGGGCGTCGCCGGTGGCGGCGACGGTGCCCCCGGCCGCAACCTGCTCGTCACCGCCGACGGTGAGGAGGAGCTCCCACCGAAGGCGACCCGCCGCGTCGCGAGGGGCGACCGCGTGGTCATCGAGACCCCCGGCGGGGGCGCCCACGGCCCCACCTGAGTGGAGGGAGGCCGGGGTCAGTGGCCGACGACGGTGCCCTCGGCGCGGGGGTCGGTGGCGCCGGCGTAGCCGCGGTCGGTGAGCGCGATCGCGTGGGCGTGCCCCATGAGGTGCTCCCACGGGCCGAGGACGGTGACGTCGTGGCCGCGCTCGCGGAGGCCGTCGACGACCTCCTCGCCGGCGCGCTCCTCGATCGCGACCGAGCCGTCCGCCGGCGAGACCATCCACCGCGGGGCGGTGATCGCCGCCTGGACGTCCGATCCGTGATCGGCGATGCGGGTGAGGAGCTGGAGGTGGGTCTGCGGCTGGCCGTCGCCGCCCATGGTCCCGAACACGAGCACCGGGGAGCCGTCGCGCAGCACCAGGGACGGGATGAGCGTGTGCATGGTCCGCTTGCCGGGCGCGATGACGTTCGCGTGCGCGGCGTCCAGCGAGAAGCTGGCGCCGCGGTTGTGGAGGTTCCAGCCGACGTCCGGCACGACGACGCCGGAGCCGAAGCCCATGTAGTTCGACTGGATGAGGCTCACGAGGAGGCCGTCGCGGTCGGCGGCGCAGAGGTAGGCGGTGCCGCCGGGGTGCGGCGTCGCGACCGGCCACTCCCCCGCCCGCTCGGGATCGATCGCGTCGGCGATGGCACGCGCCCGCTGCTCGGAGAACAGCGCCGCCGGGTCCACGCTCATCGCGGACGGGTCGGTGACGTAGCGGTCGCGGTCGGCCATCGCGGCACGTGCGGCCTCGACGTGGAGGTGGGTGACGCGGCCGACCTCGCCGAACGACAGGGGCCCGAGCGCGTCGGCGACGGCGAGCGCCTCGAGCGCCGTCACGCCCTGCGTCGGCGGGCCGAGCTCGAGCACCTCGAGGTCGCGGAACCCGCCCACGAGCGGCGCCTCGGTCCGGACCTCGTGGGCGCGGAGGTCGTCGACGGTCATCGTCGAGCCGCCGGCCTGCAGGACCTCGACGATGCGCTCGCCGATCGGGCCGCCGTAGACCGCGTCCGGCCCGTCGGCGGCGACGCGCTCCAGCGCCGCCGCGTGGTCCTGCTGCACGAGCCACGTGCCCGCCTCGACGCCACCGAACCGCTCGCTCCACCCGGTCGTCACGCGGTAGCGGTCACGCGGGGCGAGGAAGTGCCGGGCGGCGTGGACGGACACCTCGAACCCGTCGCGGGCGAGGGCCACCGCCGGCGCGGCGAGGTCGCCGAACGAACGGGTGCCCCACCGCTCGAGGAGCGAGAACCAGCCGGCGACGGCACCCGGGACGGTGACCGGGAGCGCCCCGAACGTCGGCATGGCCCCGTCGTCCCCGGCGGCGGCCGTCACGGCGTCGGGCGTCGCGCCGCCCGGCGCCGCGCCGTTGGAGGAGACCCCGTGGGCGTCCCCGTCCCAGACGAGAGCGAACAGGTCGCCCCCGGGACCGCAGTGGTAGGGCGTCACGACCCCGAGGACGAGGTTCGCCGCCACGGCCGCGTCGACGGCGTTCCCCCCGCGAGCCAGGACCGCGGCGCCGGCGGCGGAGGCGAGGTGGTGCGGCGAGGACACGCAGCCGTTCGGGAACCGACGGGCCTGGGTGACGAGGTCGGGGTGGGACATCCGGTCGGATCCTCCGGTCGCGGGAGTGCCGGCGGCCACCCTAGGTTCCTCCCGGTCCAGCGACGTCGGAGGGTCCGTGGCCGAACGGTGCGACGTCGTGGTCGTGGGCGCCGGCATCCTCGGGCTCGCGACGGCGTGGACGCTCCTCGGGGACCGTCCCGGTCTGCGGGTCGCGGTCGTCGACAAGGAGCACCGCGTCGCGGCGCACCAGTCGTCGCACAACTCCGGGGTCGTCCACGCCGGCGTCTACTACGCACCGGGGTCGGCCAAGGCACGGCTCTGCCGTGACGGCAAGCGTCGGTTGGAGGAGTTCTGCGCCGAGCGCGGGATCCCGCTGCGCCACAACGGCAAGGTCATCGTCGCCGTCGACGAGGACGAGCTGCCCCGCCTCGCCGAGCTCGGCCGCCGCGCGACCGCGAACGCCGTCGAGGGGCTGCGCGAGCTCGACGCCGGCGACGTGCGCGCGCTCGAGCCGAACGTGCGGGCCATCCGTGGCCTCCACTCGCCGCGGACCGGGGTCGTCGACTTCGCCCTCGTCTGCCGCATCCTCGCCGCGGAGGTCCGCGAGCGCGAGGGCGAGGTCCAGCTCTCCCGCCCGGTCACCGGCATCGAGGAGCGGGCCGGCGAGGTCGTCGTCACCACCCCGCGGGGCGAGCTCGTCGCCGACCGCGTCGTCACGTGCGCCGGGCTGCAGTCGGACCGCGTCGCGGCGATGACCGGCGACGCCGGCGACGAGCGCATCGTGCCGTTCCGCGGCAGCTGGTACGTGCTCCGCCGGCCGGAGCTCGTCAACGGCAACGTCTACCCCGTGCCCGACCCGCGTCTGCCGTTCCTCGGGGTGCACCTGACCCCACGGATCGACGGCTCGGTGTGGGTCGGGCCCAACGCCGTCCCCGCCGGCGCGCGCGAGGGCTACCGCCGCGGGAGCGTCGACCTCCGCGACGTCCGCGACGTCCTCCGCCATCCGGGGTCGTGGCGGCTCGCGTCCCGGTACGCGGCGAGCGGCGCCCGCGAGCTCGTCGAGGACCACTCCCGCCACCTCTACGCCCGCGCGGTGCGCCGCTACGTCCCGGAGGTGGACGCGGACGACCTCGTCGCCGGCCCGTCCGGCATCCGGGCCCAGGCGGTGGGGCGCGACGGCGCGATGGTCGAGGACTTCTCGATCGGCGGATCGGGACGGGTCCTCCATGTGCGCAACGCCCCGTCGCCCGCGGCGACCAGTGGCCTGTCGATCGCACGGGAGCTCGTGGACCGCCTCTACGGTGGCGGGAGCTGACAGGGAGATCCGCATGAGCGAGGTCGTCTACCGGTCCGAGACCACGATCGTCCGGGAGAAGGGACCGCTGCGGACCGCCACCGTCCCCGGCGCCGACGAGCCGGTGCTCTTCGGGGTCCACGGCGCGATCGCCGAGCACTACAAGGTGGCGCCGGACGCCTACGCCCAGCGCGCGTCCACGATCGACTACATCATCGCCGCCGCCGGTGGCTGACTGACCGGCACCTTCGGGGGCGCGCTGGAGGCGCGCGGCATCCCGGCCGGGGACGGTCGTCTCCGGGGACACACCACCGGCGAGGTCGAGACGGAGGGCAGGACCCTCATCATCAAGCGCATCGCGGTCCACTACGAGCTGGCCGTCGACGCCGACGCCGACCGCGAGACGATCGAGCGGGTGCACGGCTTCCACGCCCAGCACTGCCCCGTGGCGCGGAGCATCGAGGCCGCCATCGAGGTCTCCACGACCTACGCGCTGACCGCGGCCTGACGGACCCGCGGGTTCCGGTGCCGGACGGCCGGTCGGCCGTGTCCGTTCCGCCCGACTTCCGACCAGGGGGGCGGCCGCCGTCGCCGCGGCCCGCCCGCCACAGTGTGGTCATGCCCTCCACCACCGCCTCCGTCCTGGCCGCGCTCGCGCTCACCGGCGCGCTCGTCGGTGCAGGAGCCGCCACCTTCGACACGCCGTCGGCGACCTCGCCGACGCCGGCCACGGAGCAGGTCTCGGTGCGGACGGAGCCCACCGATCGCATCTCGATCGAGTGCGGTGGCTACGACGCGGACGGCAACGTCGTGCACGAGGCGGCGACGCGCATCGATCACGCCCGCGTCGACGCCGCCGGCATCCCCGAGATCCCGGCCGTCTGCGGCGGCTACACCGCCGAGGGCGAGTTCATCGGTGATGACTGACGCCGTGCGTGCTCGCCGCCTGGGGCGGCTCTGCGCCACCGGCGACGGCGACGACTGACCCTCCCGCACCCTCCCTCCCGCCAGTAGCGTCGCGGGCCCGAGGGAGGCGAGAGGGACGGCACCGGTGACGAACGCGATCACGGTCGACCTCGACGCCGCGGCCCTGGCGTTCGCGCTCCGCAGCCGCACGACCGCCGAGGTGCACTTCGACGCCGGCTCGCGCCACCTCTACGCGACCGACGCCTCGAACTACCGCCACGTCCCGATCGGCGTCGTCGCACCGCGCACGGTCGACGACCTCGTCGAGACGGTGCGCGTCTGCGCCGAGCACGGCGCCCCGATCACGACCCGGGGCGCCGGCACGAGCCTCGCCGGCCAGACGGCGAACGTGGCGGTCATCGTCGACTGCTCCCGGCACCTCGACCGGATCCTCGCGATCGACCCCGTCGCCCGGACCGCGCGGGTCCAGCCCGGCGTCGTGCTCGACGACCTCCGCGACGCGGCGGAGCGGCACGGCCTCACGTTCGGGCCCGACCCGTCGACCCACGACCGCTGCACGCTCGGCGGGATGCTCGGCAACAACGCCTGCGGGGTGCACTCGATCAGCGCCGGCCGCACCGTCGACAACGTCCTCGCGATGGACGTGCTGCTCTCCGATGGCACCCGCCTCTCGGTCGGCCGTCGCACGCTCGACGAGGTCCGGGACCTCGCGACGGCGCCCGGGCGCGTCGGCGAGATCCACCGCGGCCTCCTCGACCTGCGCGAGCGCGCGCGCCCGCTCGTCCGTGAGCGCTTCCCCGACATCCCGCGCCGCGTGTCGGGCTACAACCTCGACGAGCTCCTGCACGACGACGGCATCGACACTGCCCGGGCGCTCGTCGGGACCGAGGGCACGTGCGCGGTCGTGCTCGGGGCGACCCTCCGCCTGGTGCCGAGCCCGCCGGTCCGGACCATGGTCGTGCTCGGCTACGACGATCTCTTCCGCGCCGGCGACGACGTCCCGCGCCTCCTCGCGGCCGGACCCATCGGGCTCGAGGGCATCGACGACCAGGTGGTCGCCGGCGCGACCGCCCGGGGCTCGTCACGCGGCGTGGACCTGCTGCCCGCGGGACGCGGCTGGCTCATGGCCGAGTTCGGCGGCGACGACCGCGCCGGCGCCACCGCCGCCGCCCACCGCTTCGTCGCGGGGCTGGGCGACGACGGCCCGACGCCCGTCGTCCTCTCGGATCCCCGTGACCAGCGTGCCGTGTGGGAGCTGCGGTCGTCCGGCCTCGGCGCGGTCACCTACGTCCCCGGCCGGCGCGCGAAGTGGCCGGGCTGGGAGGACGCCGCCGTCCCGCCGGCACGGACCGGTGCCTACCTCCGCGACCTCTCCGCGCTGGTCGACGAGTTCGGGTACGAGGCGGCGATCTACGGCCACTTCGGGGACGGTTGCGTCCACACCAAGATCAGCTTCGACCACACCACCGAGGCAGGTCGCGCGGACTTCCGGCGCTTCGTCGAGCGAGGCGCCGACCTCGTGCTGGCGCACGGCGGCTCGGTGTCGGGCGAGCACGGCGACGGCCAGGCCCGCGCCGAGCTGTACGAGCGCATGTTCGGCCCCGAGCTCGTGGAGCTCTTCCGCGAGTTCAAGGCCCTGTGGGACCCGGCCGGGCTCCTCAACCCGGGGCGGATCGTGGACCCGCTGCCGCTCGACGCGTCGCTGCGCATGGCCGACCGCCAGCGGATGTGGTCGCCGGAGACCTTCTTCACGTTCCCGCACGACGCGGGCGACCTCGGCAACGCCGCCGCCCGCTGCGTCGGCGTCGGCGCGTGCCGCCAGGACACCGCCACCGGCACGATGTGCCCGAGCTACCGCGTGACGCACGAGGAGCGGCACTCGACCCGCGGCCGCGCACGGCTGCTGTTCGAGATGCTGCAGCCCGGGGCCGAGCTCGACGGCTGGCGGGACGGGGCGGTCGCGGAGGCGCTCGACCTGTGCCTGTCGTGCAAGGCGTGCGTCGACGAGTGCCCGGTCGACGTCGACATGGCGACGTACAAGGCCGAGTTCAACGCCCACCACTGGGCGGGGCGGCGCCGGCCGGCGGCGCACTACACCCTCGGCCTGATCCGCTGGTGGTCGGCGGTCGCGACGCGTCTGCCGGGGCTGACGAACGCGCTCCTCGGGTCACCGGTCGGGGCGGTCGCGAAGCGCCTCGGCGGCGTCACCGCCGAGCGGCCTGTGCCGGCGTTCGCGGCCGAGACGCTCACCGCGTGGTTCCGCCGGCGGGGCGGGACGCGCGGCACGGGCCCGGAGGTGGTGCTGTTCCCGGACACGTTCACCGACCGGCTCGACCCGGACGCAGGTCGGGCGGCGGTGGAGCTCCTGGAGCACCTCGGCCACCGCGTCGTCCTCCCCGACCGACCGGTCTGCTGCGGGCGACCGCTCTACGACGTGGGGATGCTGGGGACGGCCCGACGCCAGCTCGACGGCCTGGTCCGCGAGCTCGCGCCGTACGTGCGGCGCGGGGTGCCGATCGTCGGGCTCGAGCCGTCGTGCGTCGCCGCGATCCGCGACGAGCTCCCGAACCTCCTCGGGGACGACGGGGCGCCGGCGGCCGTCGCCGGCGGCGCGTTCACGCTCGCGGAGTTCCTCGTCGACGTCGAGGACTGGACGCCGCCGCGCATCGACCGGGAGGCGGTCGTGCACGGCCACTGCCACCACAAGGCGGTGATGGGGATGACCGCCGACGCGCGCCTCCTCGACGCGACCGG
>JAHWKB010000090.1 GCA_019348115.1 Actinomycetota bacterium
CGCTGGAGCTCCTGGTCCGCGTAGTCCTCCGCGAGGAACGCCATCGGCGCGTGGAGCACCGGGATCCCCTGTGCCCGCGCGGCTTCGATCGCCTGCTGCAGGTGGCCGACCACGTCATGTTTCGTGACGGTGCTCTTGGTCATCCCCCAGCCGGCACCGCCCTCGGACAGGAAGTCGTTGACCGGGTCGATCACGAGCAGCGCCGTGCGGTCGGGGGCGAAGCCCCATCCGCGTGTGCCCGCGAGCCGGTAGGTGCCACCGCCGTGGCCGCTGACCGACGCCATGCTTGCTCCCTCTGGTCGCTGGTGCCGACCGTAGGGTGACGGGATCCCGATGGGGTCGGCCGAACGCTCACATCCGCTGTGCCCGACGTCCGGATGCTGGAGTCGTGGAGGCCGCGGGAGACCTCGGTGGTCACCTCGACCGGGATGACCAGGTCCTGGCGCCGGGAGATGCCCGCTCAGACGTCGGGATCCCGGCGCTCGGCCGGGGTTCCAGAGAGCGGATGACGAGATTCGAACTCGCGACCTCCACCGTGGGCAGGTCCTCGTCGAGGAGTCGTGACCGGTCACTGAGCGGTTCGTCGGGGAAGTAGCGGCGCACCACCGCCGTGACCTCTTCCAGCGTGTCGAGGTCGAGCGTCTGCAGGACGCGCCGGATGTCGTCGGTGTCGCGGGCTGCCCGGGCGGGACGACACCCATCGCCAGCAGGTGCTGGTCGGTGCCGCCGCGACCGCGGACTGACTGCTATCCGCCAGTTCCGCCAACCCGGCCTGCGTCAGACCAGCGCGCGTCCGAGCTTCAGGGAGATCGTCGTACGTGGCCGGGCCGTGATCGGTGAGCTCGTTCGCGCTCGCGAGGAGCAGGGTCGTCCGCGACCGGGCGGCTGCCCGGAGGGGGACGTCGCAGTCGGTGGTGGCAAGGCTCGAGGCCGCAGAGGGGGACGCCCGACTGTCGACACGTCAGCTGGACGTGCGCGCGGTCGGTCGCATCCCGTACCTCGACCTGCGCGACGACCGGGAACGCGGTGGGGACGCGGACTCGCCGCACGGGTCTCACGCGGCCCCGGCGGGCGACGGCGACGTGCGCACGGTGACCGTCCAGCGCCGCGACGGGTCGAGACCAGGATGGTAGGCGCAGAACGTGCCGGTACGGATGGTCACGCTGAGGTGGTGGGCGACCTCGTGGTCATGCTCGGAGATGCGCTTGATGGCGCTCCTGATCGCCTTCGTGACGTTCACCCGCGTCTGGTCGACCCGTGAGCCGACGCGGCGATCGCGCCCCCCGATGCCCGTGGCGGCGGCGAGATGGCCCAGGAGCGCGTCCAGTTCGTCTGCGGCCCGCGCACGGCGCTCGGGATCGTGGAACCGTTCGGCCTCGTCGACCTCTTCCCGCAGGTCCTCGATCCTGCGGCGGAACTCCGCCTTGGCGCGTGCATCGAGTACGGGACCGAGATCGGAGGGTCGGCCGGCGACCAGACCCTCACCGTCGATCCGGGTGACCAACGACGTCGGTCCGACGGCGCTCGCCAGTTCCATCACGTGCCTGTCCACGTCCGGGCTGGAGACGAGCGCCGCGACGTAGCTCAACCCCTTCGACGCCCGTAGGCGGGTCGTGCCCGTGGGCGTGACGAGCGTCCAGTAGTCGCCCTCCAGGACGAAGGTCGGTCCTGCCACGCCGTCGGCGTCGGCGGCTCCCAGCAGCGCGAGTTCCGATCCCGCCGTCGCGGCCAGACGAGGGTGTCCTGCAGACGCAGCTCGTCCGGCGACGTCCCGCAGGATGGCGCGGGCACCATCGAGGTCGCCGCGTGCCGTCAGGTAGTGCGCGCGGGCGTACCGCGCCCAGCCGATGTGGATCGGCGCCGCGAGGCGAGCGGCCATGCGATCCGCGTCCTCGAGGTGGCGCTCCGCGTCGTCCCATCTCCCGAGCATCGTGGTCAGCATCGCGAGGTGGTACGCGAAGGTGTTGAAGACCATGAAGCTGCCCGCGGCGACGACCTCGTGCTCGTGCGGCAGCAACAACTCGACGAGCCGGTCGGCCGCCGGCTCGTGTCCGGTCTGTACCGCGAGCGTCGCGAGGTGGTTGAGCACGCCCGGTCGCGTGGCGTCGACGGGGATCCCGGCGAACCCGTCGCGGTGGAACTCGTCCAGTACTCGCCTGCCAGCCTCGACGTTGCCACGCCAGGCGTCGACCATGCGCAGACCCAGCTGCATCACCGGTGGGCGCAGGACGTCCTCGGGAAGCGCCAGGAACCCGGTGAAGGCCGCCTCCATCTCGTTGCGCTCCAGCAGCACCGTCCAGTACTGCGGACCGAACACCGACATCGCCATCGTCGGGTTGATCCGCGCACCGAGGTCCGCCGCTTCGCCACTCAGCTGCATCGCCTCGTCGAGCCGGCCGTCGAGGACCGCGATGAGGACCTCATGGACCATCGCCCACCAACGGTGGTACGGCAGGCGCTGGGCTTCCGCGCGAAGGGCGTGGGACCGGATCTGCTCCTCCGCGGCCCCACGCCGTCCGGCGCGGATCAGCAAGCCGGCGCGGACGACCTCGAGGAACAGCTCGGTGTGCAGTTCACCAGCTTGGCGAGCGGCCGCCAGCGCCTCCTCGACCTCGACGAGCAACTCCGCGACAGGTCGATCCTGCCCCCGCGTGTACCGACAGATCGCGAGACACCCGGCGATCAAGGACGGGTCCCCCAGCCGCCGGGCCATCGCGAGGGCCTCGTCGCCGAGCGCGCGGGCACCCGCTCCGGAACCCCATGAGAGCTCGTACCCGAGACGGGCCAGACATCGGCTGCGGAGCGGGTCGTCCTTGGTCGGCAGCAACTCGAGCGCCTCACGTAGGAGGACGACCACGCGGTCGTTGCTCGCGAAGGTGTCCCACTGCATGTGCGCGTACCCCAGCGCGGCGCGTGCGAAGAGGTCCACGCGGCCGTGGCTCCGCGCAAGATCCGCGGCGCGCTCGAAGATCGCGCGTGCCCGCTCGACGTCGCCGGCGGCGGTGAGCGCGTCGCCTTGAGCGAGCAGCAACGCCAGGAGACGGTCGACGTCCACCTGGACGAGTTCGGCTGCGCCGACGGCACGCCCGTAGTGGCGCGCCGCCTCCTCGAAGGCGAGCTGGGCAACGGCGCGGGCCGCCGCACCCTCGGCGTAGTCGATCGCGCGCCCTGCCAGCTCCTCTCCCGCGACGAGCGCGTGATGAGCCAGCTCGGCCAGGTGGCGCTCGAGCTCTGCGCTGTGCCGCTCCTCGAGTGCACGTAGCACGTCGGTGTGGAGCAGCGCGCGCTCGGTGGGTGACAGGCCCTCGTAGACCGACTCCCGGACGAGCCCGTGGGCGAAGCGCACGTGACCGTCGTCTGCGAACTGGAGCAGGCCATCGGCGACACCGTCCTCGAACGTGGCGGCGACCTCCTGGACCGGCGACCCCGTCACGCGGGCGATCAGCGTCGCTTCGAACCGGTGACCCACCACCGCCGCGACCTCGAGCACGCGACGTGCGCCCGGCGGGAGCTGCTCGAGGCGGCGCGCGACCGTGCCGCGGACCGTGAGCGGCACGTGTCGGGACCCGCCGTCGGAGCGGAGTCGCAACATCTCGATGGCGAAGAAGGGGTTCCCGCCCGTGGCCCGGAGGAGATCTTCCGGCTCGCCCTGCTGTCCCCGACCGTGGATGTCCGCCAGCATCCCCAGTTCCTCGGCGTCGAGCCCACCGAGAGCGACGTGCTGGTTCTGGCGAACGAGCTCGGAGAGCGACGTCTCAAGGTCACGGTCATGGCGGACGTCGCCCGGTCGGAACGTCACGACGGCGACGACCGCCGCGTCCCGCAGGTCCGCCGCGACGAAGCGCAGCAGCAGCAGCGACGACTCGTCGGCGGCATGCAGGTCGTCCAGCACGATCAGCAACGGACGGATGCGGGCGCTGTCGCGCAGCAAGGTCGCGACCGCATCGAACAGGGCGAAGCGATCCGCCTCCGTGCCTCCTTCGGGCGCGCTGCCGATCTCCGGCAGGACGGCCGCGAGACGCCCTTTCACGGCGGCGTCCAGACCCGCGAGCGGTGCGTCGCCGAGTTCCGCGAGGACCGTGCGAAGGGCTCGGGTCCACGGCCAGAAGGGCGGTGCGCCTCCGGCTTCCCACGCGCGACCCCAGGCCGTCGTGAACCCCCGTGCCCGGGCTCCCTCCTCGATCTCGGTCGCGAGCCGCGACTTGCCGATCCCCGCCTCACCGGACACGAGCACGACCGCTCCACGGCCCGCCACCGCCGCATCGAGCACACCGGAGAGGAGCGCCAGTTCGGCCTCACGTCCCACGAAGTCCGCCCGCTTGTCCCCCGGGCGACCACCTTCTGCCACGACGCCCCCTCTCGCGACGCGCACGGAGGCGATCGTACGCGTGGCATCGGTGACGTGGCACGGTGGCGGCCCGGCACGACGTGGACGCACCACGACGCCGGCATCCATGTGCCGGCGTCGCGTGGTACTGCGTCATGATGCGCTCACGGTCGTACGTCCGGACCGGTGTCCCGTCCGGGGCCCTCGTCGAGTCGGGTCGCCGAGGAGCTCTCGAGGAGATAGAGGTCCGGGTCCGCCGTCGTGCGCATCTCCTCGTACACCAGCCGGCCTATCCACCGGTGGCTTCCGGGTCGGCGACCGACATGGCGCGGGACTGGTCGGGGCGTCCGGAGCGAGCGCTCGTCGCCGCGGCTGACGGGCCGCTCCTGTGGCGTGCCGTCGCTACGTGCTGCGGAGCGCGAAGTCCGCCGTTGCGCCGGTGTCGGACACGGTCACGCGTCGCTTCTTGCTCGCGTAGCCCGGCGCGGAGGCCGTGCACGTGTAGGTGGCCGGCGGCAGCTCGATGCGGTAGGCCCCCGCCGTATCAGTCACGCCCACCGCGTCCACGCAGTCCACCATCGCACCGGCGATCGGCGCACCGGTCCGGTGGTCGCTCACCGTCCCTGAGAGGGCGGGGTCGATCGGATCCACGGTGCCCCCGTCGGCATCGCCGAGCAGTCGCACGACCCGGACGTAGCCCTCGGCGTCCCGGTTCGACAGGTAGGACCGGCCAGCGTGGTCGACGGCTCCGCGCCCAGCCCCGCCGAGGACCTCCCCGTCGGTCCCGAATGTGGCGTCCAGGGCGCCGTCAGACGTGAGTCGCGTCAGCCCGTACCCGGACCGGAACAGCAGCAGCTTGCCGTCCGGCGCCTCGACGACGTTCGCCCGCATGGTCCCCCAGCCCGGCAGCGGGACGACGCCGCCGCCGAACGCGGGGTCCAGTTGATCGCCGAGGAGCCGGACCGCCTGATGGACGCACCGCGACTCGCAGGTCCGGTTGACGGCGAGGAGCCTGCCATCGCGGTCGACCTCGACGGCCACCACCTCGCCCCGTGCCCAGCCGTCGTGCCCCAGAAGGACGCCGTGGTCACCGAACGAGTCGTCCAGGGACCCGTCCGCCAGGAGGTGCACCACGACCGGGATGCGGGTGCCGCCCTGACGTGGATCGCGGACCGAGCCGCCGACGAACACTCCCCCGTTCGGATCAAGCGTCACGTCGGTGGCCGAGAAGTCGGAGCTGATCCCCGCCCTCGGGGTGCACACCAGGACCACGCACACGGCGGGCTGTCCGTCACCGTCGACGTACACCCCGACGTACACGCAGGTGACGAGCGCACAGGGGCCGCCTTCCATCGCGTACGCACCATCGGATCCGAGCGCCACCTCACCGCCCGAGAATCCGGGGTCGGCGTGGCCGTTCCGGTCGTAGGCGCTGACCACCTGCACGCCCGCGCCACCGCCGACGAAAGCGCCGAGGTACGGGCACGGCCAGCCACATCCGAGTGGGACGGAGGCCCCGTAGCCGGCCGCGAGCCCCCGTGTGCCGAGCGTCACGATGCGTTCGCCGGTCGCCGACACCTCGACATCGCTGGTGCGGAGCGCGGTCCGCGACGGCCCGGCGAAGGTCGGGTCGCGATCGCCGGCGGGCGTCAGGCGCACGAGGTGCCCGCGTTCCACGGCTACGATCCCGTAGCCCGATGCCGCGTCCTGGACCTCCATCCGGGCCGTTCCGCTGTAGCCCAGGGTGACCCGCGGGAAGGTCGTGTCGAGGGCGCCCGAGGAGGTGTAGCGGTCGATCCAGCTGGACGTTCCGTCGTAGTCCGACGTGCTGGTCGCGAAGTAGACGCCGCCGTCGGGTGCGACGAGGACGTCGTGCGTGCGGACGTACCGGTACGGCACAGGCTCCGACATGCCGTCGGTCCCCCACGACGGGTCCGGCGAGCCGGCGCCGGCGGCGTGTGCCATGCCGACGACGGATGCCACGATGGCGATCGTCAGCGCTACCACGACGGTGACGTGTCGGGGACGTCCTCGGTACCGCGCCATGCTGCCCTCCGGGTGATCGGGGTGTCACCCGGAGGGCGTGGCGCACGACGGAACAAGTGTTCCGTGCAGGCGTGCACGACCGGGAGGCTCCGATGGAGCCGATCGACGACACCTGTGGTCGATGCGTGGCCCGTCACCAGCCGGCCGTAGGAGCGCGGCGCGGAGAGACGGCCGACCGTGGGCTGGAGGGCCAGGCCCGCAGGCGGGAGGAAGGGACGCCTCGGACGGCGAATGCACCATCGCAGCACCGCTGCTCGTCTCGGGGGTCTGTCATCGTCCTGACGCGCATCACGACCGCAGCCGCAGCGGCGTTCACCCTCGTCCTCCTGCCGGCGAGCCCATCCGCCGGCCAGGCGGGGGATCCCTGCGTGCCGGTATCCCGGTTCCCCGAGCAGGAGCCCGTCTCGACGTTCCCTGCGTCGGGCATCGGTGGAACGGACGCGTACGCTGACGGGATCTTCGTCCATCAGGACTACGTGTACGACGACCACGGCGCAGGCCGTGACTTCCCACTGAGCGGCGTCCCGATCCGGGGCGGCCCCGGGTTCGTGGCCGACTCCACCGCTCGACCGGTCGGTTCCTACGTCTACCCCTTGGACGAGGCGACCTACCTCAACAACGCCGCGGATCTGCGAGAGCTACGGCTGCGGCTCGTGGGCGACGACGTACGCGTGGAGGCTCATCTGCAGACCCTCGTCGCGGCCCGCACCACAGGCGTGACCGTCGCCTTCGACATCGACCAGAGGGACGACACGGTCCCGCTGCCCCACGCCGCCGGCGTGTCGGTCGACGGCGCCGACCTGGGTCTGACGATCGCCGACGGGCAGGCATGGATCACCGACCTCCACGACGGCAGCACGACGACCAGCACGGCGCACACGGACCTCGACACCAACGTCCTCGCTGCGTCCCTGGCCGCCGCGTTCTTCGATGGACTCGACATGACGCGGGTCTGGGTGGTGGCGGGACTCTGGGACGCGGGCGCCGGGAGCTACAAGCAGGTGCTGCCGGTGCCGACACGTGATGTTCCCGGAGGACGGCAGCAATCGGCCGACGTCCGGATCTTCGACGTCGGGTTCCATCCCGGTGAAGCGGGTATGGACCAGTGGTTCGACGGCCGACAGGCCGCAGCCCTGGCCGCCGCGGACGTCAGCCATCTCTTCGGCAGCGTGGACCTCGCGGCCATGCGTCGAGGCGAGTCCCGTCCGTGGCGACCGGAGCCGGGCTTCTACGAGGGGATCCACCGCTCGTCGTTCACCCTCGAGCCCTACGGGGAGGGATGGACGCTGGACACCGGCTACCAGGGTTCCCACCAGCCGTACGGGCTCTACATCCCGGCGGGTGTCGACCTCGCGGGCCCGCTTCCGCTGACGACGTTCTTCCACGGGGCGACCCGTAACCACACCAACCTCATCGGCGGCACGAACATGCAACGCCAACTCGGAGACGGGTTCGGAACGCTCCTCGTCGCGCCGCTAGGGCGCCGGTCGACCCAGAGCGAGTACGACGGAGACCGTTGGGCCGACATCCGGGAGGTGCTCGACGACGTCCACCGTCGCTTCAACATCGATCCGGACCGCCGGTTCCTCACCGGCTACTCGCAGGGTGGCAACGCGGTCTACCGGTCGATGACGTTCTCCGCCGACGAGTTCGCCGGTGCCATCATCTGGGCCGGTCAGAACCCCGGCGCCGTGCCGTGGCTCGAGAGCAGCCGGTGGGTGCCGACCCTCCTGCTGCACTCTCCGGCGGACGAGCTTGTCCCGTACACCGAGTCCCTCCGCACCCACCTGCGCCTCGACGAGCTCGGCTACGAACACGAACTGCGTACCCACGGCGGGGCGCACGAGTACCAGGCCGTCACCGACGACTACCGCCAGCCTGCTGGATGGTTCGCCGCTCACGTCCGCCCCGTTCCTCCGCGGGTGACGTACGCGCGTGTGCCGGAAGAGGACGACCCGCGGTTCGGACTCCGGTGGGATCGTGCCTACTGGCTGTCAGGGATCGAGGCCTCCGGGGACCGTGGCGTCGTCGACGTGGTCAGCTTCGCCTTGTCCGGTCACGTGGACACTCTCGACGTCTTCGTTCCTGAGGAGGGCCCTCCGGGCCCGTACCTGCGCGACGGACTCGCGTACGTCCCCAGGGACCCGCAGCCGGCGACCGACAACCGACTCGAGATCAAGACGACCGGTATCTCGAGTTTCACCGTCGACCTCGTCACGGCTGGCGTGGATCCCAGGTCGCCGATCACCCTCGAACTCGACGTCGACGCCCCAGTGACGGTCACACTTCACGGGCTGGGGACGAGCCGGGTCGTCGCTGGTGAGGCGACCCTTGCGCCGGGCCGGTGTGGCGCGGTCGTCACGGCCGGCAGCGGCACCGTGACCCTTGCGCCGACGCGTCCGGCCGGCGCGAGCACCCCACCCCCGGGTGCGAGACCGCTACCGGCTACCGGCGGAGGTCTCACCGCGGCATCGCTCCTCTTCCTGGCATGCGCCATGTCGACCCGTCGTCCGGCTCGGGCCGACGACGCGTGACGCTCGTTGCCGGGTGCAGGACCTGTCTACGGTCTCGTTGGCAGTGGCAGATCCTGGGAGGCCGCCGCCTTCCGGGCACGGCGGGCACAGCTCCGCTCGTCCGCGCTGGTGCCGGGGTCGGAGCGGCCGCCGTCGACCTCGGCCACGAGCGCCTCCAGGCCGCGAACTGCGGTACGCCGGAGTCATGGACCGTGCGCCGGGCGTAGCGCTGGCGTCCCGTTGCTGGGTTGTCGACGCCCCGTAGTTCCCGCCCGTCGCTGCCGCGCTCGGCGCATCGAACCGCGACCCGTCCTTCAGCGGGCGGAGGAAGACGAGCAGACCGAGACGCCCAGGAACGCAGAGAACCGGCCCCAGGGACCGGTTCTGCGTGGAGCGGATGACGAGATTCGAACTCGCGACCTCCACCTTGGCAATTTTGTATCCGC